>NZ_JBEPDB010000079.1:0-43618 GCF_040300025.1 Dactylosporangium sp. NPDC000555
CCGATGATCACTCGTGCCACGCCGTTCCTCCCTCAATCCGACATTCGCTGATGTCAGCGAGGAGGGCAGCGCTACTTCGAGCTGGGCAGACCCCTGACTTGTCTACTGGAGTCAGATGCGCGGGTCTGCAGCCCGTAGCGTCAGGGCGCCGGTCGGCACTGGCTCGCATACCCCTTGCCGCCCTCGGGCTGGCTCTTCAAGAGCGTGCCGCCGCTGGCCGGCGCCCGGCCGTGGCGTGGCTCAACAGAGGCGTGCTCAACGATTTCCCCAAGTCAGGCTGCCCGCCACGGTGACCCTCGTTTCGGTTGGCGGAAGGAACCCAGCTCCCCGTGATCACGATCGGCATCGACCCGCACAAGTCCTCCTTGACCGCTGTCGCCCTCGACCAGACCGGACGGGCATTGGCAACCCGGCGGATCACCATCAACGCCGCCGCATACAAGACACTGACCGGCTGGGCCGTCCTCTGGCCGCAGCGGCGTTTCGCTGTCGAAGGTGCCGCCGGTCTGGGCCGCGGTATCGCCCAGTTGCTGGCCGCAGCCGGCGAGGACGTGGTCGACGTCCCGGCCAGCCTCGCCGCTCGAGCTCGGCTGCTGGACACCGGCGGCACCCGCAAGACCGACGCCGCGGACGCGGCCAGCGTTGCGCACGCCGCCATGCGCCACCAGCGGTTGCGTCGCGTCGTGGCCGAGGACCATCACACCCGGCTGCGGCTGCTGTCCGAACGCCGCGACGACCTGGCCCGCGAACGCGTCCGGCTGCTCAACCGGCTCCACGTGCTGCTGCGTGATCTGATCCCCGGCGGCGCCGCGCTGGACCTCACCGCGGACAAGGCCGCGGCATTGCTGCGCGGTATCCGGCCGATCACCGCCACCGACAGCTGCCGCCGCGACCTGGCCAGAGACATGATCACGGACCTACGCCACCTGGACCGGCGCCTGCACGCCAACGAGGCCCAGACCCGGCAGGTCCTGAGTGAGACACACTCCACCATCACCAGCATCCGCGGCATCGGGCACATCATCGCCGCAAAGATCCTCGGCCACGTCGGGGACATCACCCGCTTCCCGACCACACATCACTTCGCCAGCTACGCCGGCACCGCACCCCTCGAGACCTCCAGCGGAGACCGCAACCGCCACCGGCTCAACCCCACCGGCAACCGGCAACTCAACACAGCCCTGCACACCATCGCCCTCGTCCAAGCCCGCGATCCAGGCCCAGGCCGCGTCTACTACCAGCGCAAACTCAACGAAGGCAAGACACCAGCCGAAGCCCGCCGCGCACTCAAACGACGACTCACCAACGTCCTCTACCGACACCTCATGAAAGATCAACTCAAACTGATCCCCGGCACGGGTTGACACACAGAGGCGCTCTTGAGCCTCTCCACGCCGCGGTGACCGGCAGGACGCATGCCAAATGAGAGCCACACGAAACAGCAGTGGGCAGCCGATGAGAGAGCGACCCTGCCGATCACCTCGACCCAGCCTGGCCGGGCTGCGGTCGTAGCACCAGTAGATAAGTAGCCGATGACAGTGCATCGGATCTTGAGGCGATCCGAACCGTTCCGTGTCGTCCCTCGTTCTTTGCAGGAGCTCCCAGGTCACCCGGAGTGTTATGGTCTCGTCTTTGGACAGGGTGGACGGAGGTCGTCATGCATAAGTTGGTGGTCTTGTATTCCAAGCCCGCCGACCCTGACCACTTCCGCGACTACTACGTGACCAACCATCTTCCACTGGTCATGAATCTGCCCGGCCTGCTTGCGTGGCGCTACAGCTTCGATGTGGCGGCGACCAACGGAGAAGCGCCATATTTCGCGGTCTTCGAAGGCGACTTCGCTGACGCCGCCGCCATGGCCACGGCGCGGGCGTCGCCGCAAGGCCAGCGGGTGGCCGCCGATGTCGCCAACTACGCCACCGGCGGTGCGGTCATCATCCACTATCCGGTGCAGGACGGCACCGACTGAGGCAGGCCGGTAGGCTCCGGGACGCGTTCGGTCGGCCGTTGCGGCCATGTCTGGCTATCGGCGGACGCCGTTTGCGGTTGCCGGTTCATTGAGCGTCAGAGGTGGGCCGATGTCCTGGCCGGATGTCACGGTGGTTGATGCGTGCGTGCGGCGCGACGGCCGGGGTGGCAGCCCCACGGCCGTCACCGACGACGACCCGACGGCGACGGACGCGGACCGGCGGGCGGTCGCTGCTGCGGCCGGCACCTCGCACGCGGCGTTCCTCGGCCCGGGGCGGACGCCGGGCGGTGGCTGGCCGGTCCGGTTCTTCACCGCCACCGCCGAACTGTCCGGCTGCGGCCACGGCACCGTTGCCGCGCAGGCCGTCCGGTTGACTCGCACCGCGCTGGGCGAGCTGAACGACCGCCAACACACCGGCGGGCGCACGTTCGACACCGTCGCGATCCGCCGCCCCGCCGGCATCGAGGTGTGGTTCGACCAGGGCCTCGTCGCGCTGCGCCACCCGGCACCGGACGAGCGCGCCGCCATCGTCGCCGCGCTCGGGCTCACCGCGGACGACCCGCATCCGACCGACGTGCCACGGATCGCCGCGCCCGGCGCACCACGCATGCTGGTACCGGTCCACGACCGGTCGGCGCTGCTCCGAGTCTGCCCACACCTCGGCAGGCTGACGGCGGCGTGCCGGCGGTACGGGCTCCTCGGCTGTTTCGTGTACGTACCGCCGGTGGGCGACCGACCGGGTGCGGCGCGGATGTTCGCGCCGGCGATCGGTGTCGACGAGGACGTCGCCAACGCCAACAGCACCGGCTGCCTGGCCGCCCACCTGCTCGACACGACAGGGGCACGGACGGTCTCGATCGAGGTGGAGCAGGGTGACACCCTCGGTCGACCGGCCAGCGTGCTCGCTTCGGCCCGACGCGGGCCGGCGGGCATCAGGACCCGGGTCGGCGGGTTGGCGGTGGTCCGCGACGGACATCTTCGTGAATGAGGACGGCATGCGTTCTCGCTTACCGACGAGCCTATCGAGCGGGTACCGCAGAGCGGACCGGATCTGACCGCGGACCAGGCGCGCGCCCATGAGGATCTGCCGTTCGTCTGGTGGGTCACCGACCGCGTCATGCAGCACGATCGACGGGCCTGGTGGACGCGGCACTGGCTCCTCGGGACCACCTGCATCCAGACCCTCGAGGTCTTCGAGCGCCACGAGCCCATTCTGCTGGTCAGTCACGACGCCGACGACGGCACGTGGCAGCTCATCGGCGCCTCCGACGCGAACAGCAGCACCGGGAAGATCGGGCATCTGCATCACGCCGTCGACGAAGACCAAAGCCTGATCGACGTGCTTGACCTGCCGCCCGGACGCAGTGCGGTACGAGCTGGCCTCGGCAAGCCCTGGACCGGCCGGCTCTAGATTTAGCGACGCACTCTCATGCCGCCGACCGGGCGCTACGGTTCGCCATCGATCATCATGCTCCGTACGCCGCTCCGACCGGCTTGACCCACAGGCCGGGCGCGCTCGTGCCGATGACAGGGCGGCTCGGCCGAACGAGTGCCACGACCTCAAGGGGCGGCTCAGTCCGCAGGCGACGGCCGCGCTCGCAGGTTGCGGTCTGATCGAGTTCGTCAGGGCCGGTTGTGCACGAACCACGCGTCACCGGCGGGCAAGGCAACGGCGACCTCCCACCGGCTCAGGTCGAGGTTCGGGGCGAGCGCCTTGAGCTGGCCGGCCGCGGTCCACGCCTCGTCACCCGGTGCTGGGCGACGACCCACCTGGAACTGCAGCATGGTGCCCCACGACGCGACCAGGCGGGCGTCCCATCGGTGATGCCACTGCGCCAGCACCTCGGCGAGCTTCCGCTGGTACTCCCGGGTGAGCGCACCGTAGAAGTCCACCCAATACCCCGAGCTGCGGACGTCGCTGGTGGGCAGCAACATGAGCAGGGCGCTGTCAGGGGTGTACCAGCAGCCGGTCTGCGTCACGAACCGGACGCTGCCAAGCACCCGGGCGTACAGGTCGGCGTCGGCGAGCAGCCGGTCGTACAGCGCCCGCTCCAGCGCCTGGCGCGGAGTCGGTAGCGCCACATCCGACACCAGGGCCGTCAGGTCGACGCCGGCCATGCCACGCGCGTAATGCTCGACCTCACCCTTGTCGACCTCGTCGTCCTCGCTGTAGTGGCGGTAGGCCAGCCAGGGTTCGGAGGACTCGGCCGCCTCGGCGAACGCGCGCAGCTCCGACTCCGACGGGCCCGGCTCGGGCTCGGGCCGGATCCTCAGCGTATCGTCGAAGTCGTCGGTGACCATGACGGGGCGGCGTCCGATGACCGGCACCAGGGCGTCGGCAGCCTGCCATGCCTCGTGCAGGCGGTTGGGGTCGATGTCGGCGACGAGGACGGTGCCCGACGGGCCGTGTCCGATCGGCAGGCCGGCCAGTGGCGTGCCGACGAACGCCGCTTCGATCTGGTCGAGGTCGTTTCGCACGGTGAGAGTGTCTCCGATCATCGACGCGACGCGGCGTGGAGGTAGGTCCGGGTGCACATCAGGATCCGGCGAGCAACGCATGCAGTATCGCCCAGGTCTGGTTGAGGTGCCGGAGCTCGCCGCCGTGCTGGCCGGCGGCTACGCCGGTGCCGCTCTGCTGCGTCGTTTGGCACCTGCCTTGGATTTGCACGCTGCGGACCTGTTCGTGATCGCCGGTCATGACGTGCCGGTCGACTTGGCCCCGGCGAGCGGCACCCATCCCTGGCATGTCGGGCACGTGATGCGCTCGGCCATGCGTCTGTTCGGGAAGCGTTTCGATCGGCTACATCACTACATCCGCTCGCTTCCGGTAGTTGTACCTGATGAGCCGCTCCGGCCGGCGCGGGTTCCGCCGGGGCCCGGCGCGCTGGTGATGGGTCTGCTGGTCAACCGGAACATCCGCCCGCACATCGCGCAGCTGCTGCACGACGTAGGCGACGGCCCCTACGTCTCCGACTCGACGATCTACCACGTGGTACGCGGGGAGTCGGCGCTGACTCCGCGTTACGTCACTGCATTCGCAGCGGTGCTCGGTATTGCGGCCGGTGACCTGGCCGCCCTGACCGGCGTCGGCCCGTCCGGGGACACCGCGCGCTTGTACCCTCGCCGGGCCGAACTCGCCGCCTTGGCCTGGGACGCCAGGCGGCTCAACAGCGAGCAACTGTCGCAGGTCCAAGTGCTCGCATCCGACCTGGCGCGGGTTGACGCACCCACGTAGCACAGCCGCTGCCTGCCACGCCACGGGACCGCGTCCAGGTGACCTCCGGGGCTTCGACGTATATCCCGGCGCACTCTCATGCCGCGGACCGCGCTCGGCGGCATGGCCGCGGTCTTGACCGGGGGTATGGCATCCTGCTGCAACAGCATCGCGAGGCTCGGGAGCCGTTTATGTCGCTGGTCCAGATCGCATCCGCTCAGGTGACGATGGCTCGCGGCCTTCCGCACGTGTGCGCGCCATGGCCGCCCGGCGACGCAGACGAAATCGCTGCGCTTCTCATCGCGGCCCTGGCCGTGGACCTTTCCCTGATCCCCTCGGTCTGCTGCTTTTCCTGATTGCCACCGTCGTCATGCGTGATGACGTCTGGGCGCCGAAGTGGCCATGGTGCAACCGGTGCAGCGCGCTGCGTGTCATGCGGCTGCTGACGGGTCTGGCCCTGTTCACCCGCAGCTACGCCTCCGCCATCGCCGGTGCTCACGTCGCCGAGAAGCGTCAGAGCCCGCAACTGACGAACCAAAACCACGCCTGCGGATCGCCCGCCGACATCTTGACCAGTCCGGCGTCGCTCCGCTCGCCACCACGGCCGGCGACGAGTACACCAACTGGAACGTCGGCGAGCCGTCCGGCCAAGTAGTGCAGATCGTGCTCGGCCAGCCGTACGGTCAGCGGCCGACGGCCCAGCGAGCTAACATCTTCGCCGCTGGAGCACGAATCGAGAACAAAGCGGTAGGAGTGCAACGCCTTGAGCAGTGGCAAGCAGTCTGTTGCCGGTTGGACCATCGCCGTGATTGTCGTCGCCGTGATCGCGGCCGGCTGCATCGGTTTTGGCGTACACCTCACGCAGGCGACCGGTGATCCAGTATGTGGCGGGCGGACCATGAACTCGGGCGAAAAGTGCGTCACGATCGTCAACGGCAGCGAGGGCAAGCCGAAGACCGCGGAGGAGCAGGCCGACTCCCAGGCGTCCGCGACCCATGTCTTTGGCTGGATCTTCATTGGTGGCGGTGTCCTCGTCGTGCTGAGCGGGCTGATGTTCGCGAGAACCGCTCGGCGGATCGTTCAGGAGGACCGGGCGAAGGCGGAGGGGGGCGCCGGAGCCTAAAGTCGCACGACCCGGAGTTGGGCCGGCCGCCGTGGCGTAGGAACACTGCCGTCGACCTTGTCGGCGCGGTACGCCGGGCATGGTCGAACGCGGCAGCGAAGCGCTGTCGCGATCACGGTGCACGAGGGCGCCTGGCTGTCATCGACAACGATCCCACCCGCGCTGACAGCCGCAGCGATCCGCTGCTCGGCCACGTCGGGCGCCACCCGGACGTCGACGTGGAACCGCAGCTCCAGCCTCGCCCCACCGGGAGTGCACACTTCTGCCGCCGTGAGCGAGCGGCCGACGGACCGGCGCCAGTCGTGCTTCGATGACCGGCTTCGCCAGGCTCGCCGTCCCGCCCGGGACACGATCGCGTCGAGGAGGTAGCGCATGAGCACGGACGAGGCGAGGCGGAGGAGCCGGACAGCATCTCGACCCTGCTGTACCTCGACGAGGTCGAGTCGATCGAGTCGGTGCGCCGACGTCCTGCGACTATGGAACAACACCGCCGGCGGCGCGCTGCTCGCGGCCGCCGCGCACGGGCGCCTCGACCACGCAGTGGGTCTCCGTCGCCGGGGACCGGGTCGCCCGGACTCGGTTCACCCGATGAGAACAGGTGCTCCACGAGCAGCTCTACCAGCTATCCCGCCGTCGCGGGAGGCGGGCGTCTTGGCCGCCGCCGAGTCGGCCAGCGGTGTCGAATCGCGACACGCGGCAGTATCCGTCGGCCTAGGACAGATCAAGCACCGCATGCCGCCGACCGTCGAGCAACACGTGGATGTGGTCTGGCTCAGGCCGACACAAACGTGTGCGCCGAGTACATCTCTGGCTCGTCTTTGACGCCGGTTTCCTCCAGGACCGACATGAGGCGGTCGCCGAATCGGCGACAAGCCTCCTCGGACTCCCACACGTCGACTACCCGGAAGCCATGTTCGCCCTCTCCGGCGATGTGCGTCAGCAGGCCCTCGACGGGCCAGTCCGAAGGCGTCTCCATACGGCTCTTACCGCCAGTGAGTCTCCGGACAGTTTCCTCGTACCGCTCCTGCGTGAAAGTCGGCCCCTGAGTAACAAGCACGACCGGCATGGCGACCCCCTCGCAGATCTGGGACTCACAGCAAAGGATAGTCCCGGTTGCTTCACGCAGCACCCGGCCACACTTTGCCGTGATGTTCTGGGCCGCCGTGGCGGCCGGCGCCGTTTGCGAAGCTGTAGCCCATGGCTGTCGCCTGCAGTACCCGGATGGGCGCCGGCCTATGAGATCTTGGCGAGAGGTGCAGGATGGGCTACCGGTTTGTGACATCTGGGCGCAGCTACGCGGATCTCGCGAGCGGGTCCGTTCTCCACTCGGCTTCAGGGCATCCGGCGTTCCCGGTGCGGTTGGCCTCAGAGATGTTTCTTCGCGGCCTGGCTGCCCTCGGCCCGAACGAGCCGGTGACGATCTGGGATCCGTGCTGCGGAAGCGGCTACCTGCTGACCGTGTTGGCGTTCCTGCACCGCCGAGCGGTAAACGAGGTGATCGCCTCGGACATCAACGGCGACCCGGTGGCCCTGGCCCGGCAGAACCTGACGCTGCTCACCCAGGCCGGTCTGAGCGCACGGGCAGCGGACCTCGCCGAGCTGGCTGAAAGGTACGGCAAATCCTCTCACGAAGAATCGGTGGCGGCGACCGGTCGGCTCGCCCGGCAGCTCACGCGCGACGGAGGGGACGTCCCGAGCGTCGCCCAGGTGGCGGACGCGTTCGACCCGGCACAGCTCGCCGCGGTGCTCGACGGACGGACTCCGCATCTTGTCATCACCGACGTTCCGTACGGCGAACAGACCGAATGGCACGGCGCGAACGCCGAATCGGGCACAGCGGGAATGGTACGAGCCGTCGCATCGGTGCTGCCGGCCGACGCCATGATTGTCGTCGCCGCGCGGGGACGACGGGTGCCGCTCGGTGACGGCATCCGGCCAACCCAGAAGTTCAAGATCGGGACACGGGCGGTTGCCCTGCTCCAGGCCGGCCAGCTGCAAACGTCGCCGGTTCATCGGCGATCGTGAAGGAGTCGGTCGCGAAGGAATCGATCGTGAAGGAGCGGTGTGGCGCCGGCCGCGCGGTCGCGGTGAGTTGCTCGGCCAGCCCAGCGCCACCGTCCCGAGCCGCCGCAATCGTCACATCGCTGCGCGAGCTCAGCCTCACACCGCCCCGGACTCCTCCTGGTGAGGACGTCCGGGGCTTCGGCGCGTCCGGCACGGGCCGGCGCACCGCGGGGTGAGGCACAGATGCGGCGACCGCCGGGCGGCTCAGACGCCGGGCGCCCGGTACTCGACGGCCCTGTGCGCCGCCTCGTCGACCTCCTCCGGACGCAGCAGCACCAGGGTCCTGGTGGTGGCTCCGCCGGCCGCGCCGATCGCGAGCGCGACGGCTGCGGCGGCCTTGTGGTCGGGCAGGTCGCAAATCACGTGCGTGTCCTGATCGCCGAATGAGAAGTCGAAGGACTCGAGACGCCCGCCGACGCTTTCGGCCATCTTCCGGACCGCCTCGACACGCCCGCTGCCGCCGTCCTTGAGAAGCCCGCGGAGTCCCTCGTGCGTGTAGGTCCCCTCGATGAGGAATCTGGTCATGGAGATCACCTCCCTCGGGCCAAGCCTAGCCAGACGTACGCCGGTCGCAAGGTCGCCCGGCGCGGCGGAACCGCATCATGGTGTTATTTCCACAAGGCCCGGGGTGGGTTCTCGATCAGCCGTCCCTCGGTGTCGTAGATGAGTAGTTGCCCGTAGTAGAGGTTGGTTCCGCCGAAGCAGAAGATCCGTTGACCGTCGAGCGTCATGATCGGGATGAAGTGGATCGGGGCCCCTGGTGCCGTTCGCACGGCGAGTTTGCCGACTCGGTCGTCGACCCAACCGTCAACGACGAATTTCTCGTCGGAACCTCCGATCGAGTAGTTCACGACCAGCCGTCCACCGAACGTCATGTCACAGGGCCCGCCGTCGCAGGAGACCTGGGTCATGGAGAACTCCCGCTGAGCTTCGGCCAGCGAGTACGTACGCAGGCCCGGGTCATAGTTGGGCGGGAGCGGCAGCAGGGCGAACAAGGCAACGCCAGCCACCACGGTGACCAGTGCGCGTCTGATCCGGACCATGGTGGGCAACTGCAGGCGGCCGTGGGCGACCGCGCCGAACCCGATGCAGCAAATCGCCACCACGCCGATGCCCCTGGCGTTGGTGAACAAATATTGAAGGCCGGGGTTGGATATCGACTCGCCGATGACGTTGGCCAGGCTCAGTGTCATGACGGCCACCAGGAACACGCCCGCTGCTCGTTTGGTCGCGACACCAGAGGCGACAAGCAGCATGCCTGCGAGAACCGGCCATACCTGGTGATGGGTCCACGACACCGGGGATGCGGCGACGGTTGCGCAGCCGACCAGGACCGCGGCGTGGACGGGCCGGCCCTCGTCGGAGAGTTGTCTTGCTCGCCAGAGCGCCAGGCCGCAGATGATGCCGACCAGAGCGCCCCAGACGATGAGCCGGTGCTCGGGGCCGACCCCGGCGCGCGCCAGCAAGGCGTGCAGCGATTGGTTGCCGAGTGAGGCGAGGTCACCGATGCGGGACGTCGAGGCGATGGTGTGGGTCCAGAATTGCCGGCTGTCGGCCGGGAGGAGGGCGGCTGCGAGGGCGCCCGCCGCGAGGAAGCTCGCGGTCGATCGGAGTGCGTCTCGGTGGCGTCGGGCGATCAGGAAGTAGACGACGAACAGCAACGGGGTCAGCTTGATCGCGGCGGCGATACCGATGAGCACTCCGCGCCATCGAGGGGGCAGCAGGTCCAGCGCGTCGATCAGGGTAAGCGCGACGACGAATACGCTGACCTGGCCGAACCTGAGGTCGCTCTGGATGGGGGCGGACACGGCCAGGACGCAGGCGGCCGCTGCCGCATGAAGATTGGCGCGGCCGAGGCGCCGGATGACGACGTAGGCGATCAGAGCCACTGCCAGGCAGGTGCCGGCCAGCCACAGCACGCGGATCAACTGCAGGGGCAGCCCGCCCAGGGGCCACATCACGATCGCGGCGAATGGCGGGTAGGTGAACGGGTCACCGTTGTCGGCAGCGTAGTCATACAGTGGCAGCCCGGCCCGGGCCCATCGGACCGCGCCGTAGTACACAGTCAGGTCGGCCAAGCGGTCGAACTCCGGGCGGCGCAGCGTCAGCGCGCAGGACACTCCGCAAATGCCGGCGAACACCGCCCACACGGCTGCGGCCGGCCATCGTTTGAGCAGGGCCGGAGGGGCCACGCAAGCTGCTAACGTTCCAACGGGTTTCACGTCTAGCGAGGGTAAGGGGCTGCGCGTTGGATCCGCGACGGGCCGTGCCGCGCACCGATGCGGTGCTCGATGATCCGCGACTGGCGGCGTTCGCGCGGGACCGGGCCCGGGGCGTCGTCCGCGAGGAGCTCGACCGGGTGCGGCGCGGCGAGCTGGCGCCGGGTGAGGTGGTCGAGGCGGCGCTGCGGCGGCTGGAGCGCCGCGGCGGGCCGCGTCCCGTGCTCAACGCCACCGGCGTGGTGCTGCATACCAATCTTGGCAGGGCGGCGCTGTCCGGGGCGGCCGTCGAGGCGGTCGTCGCGGCCGCTGGACACACCGACGTCGAGCTCGATCTGGAGTCGGGGCGGCGGGCGCGGCGCGGGCTGGGGGCGATGCGGGCGCTCGCGGAGGCCGTGCCGGCGGCGCAGGCCGTACACGTGCTGAACAACGGGGCGGCGGCGCTCGTGCTGGTGGCGACCGGGCTCGCGGCCGGCAAGGAGATCGTGGTCAGCCGCGGGGAGCTGGTCGAGATCGGGGACGGGTTTCGGCTGCCGGATCTGCTGGTGTCGACGGGGGCGCGGCTGCGCGAGGTCGGCACGACCAACCGGACCTCGCTGGAGGACTACCGGGCGGCGATCGGGCCGCAGACCGGGTTCATCCTCAAGGTGCATCCCTCGAACTTCTACCAGCGCGGGTTCGTCTCCGCCGTGGCGGTCGAGCGGCTCAAGGGTCTGCCGGTGCCGCTCGTGGTCGACATCGGGTCCGGCCTGCTGGACGCCGACCCGCTGTTGCCCGATGAGCCGGACGCCGCCACGGTACTGCGGGCAGGCGCCGACCTCGTCACCGCCAGCGGCGACAAGCTGCTGGGCGGGCCGCAGGCGGGGCTGCTGCTCGGGCGGGCCGATCTCGTCCGGGCTCTGCAGCGGCATCCGCTGGCCCGTGCCCTGCGGGTCGACAAGCTCACGCTCGCCGCGCTGGAGGCGACGCTGCTCGGGCCCGAGACGCCGACCTGGCGGGCGCTGCGGGCGCCGGTCGAGCGGCTGCGCCGGCGGGCCGAGGCGCTCCGGGAGGCGCTCGGCGGGCTACCCGCGGAGGTCGTCGACACCGTCGCGGTGGTCGGAGGCGGCGGTGCGCCGGAGGTGGAGCTGCCCTCGGCCGCGCTGGCGCTGCCGGAGGAGCTGGCCGGGCCGCTGCGGCTCGGCGATCCGCCGGTCGTCGGGCGGGTCGAGCGGCAGCGGCTCCTGCTCGACCTTCGCTGCGTGCCCGAGGACGAGGACAAGACGGTGGTGGCGGCGATCCTGCGCGCCGCACGCCGAGCGCCCGAGCGAAGCGACGACAACACGACCGAGCGCCCATGTGGGTGATCGCGACCGCCGGGCACGTGGATCACGGCAAGTCGACGCTGGTGCGCGCGCTGACCGGGATGGAGCCGGACCGCTGGGCCGAGGAGCGGCGCCGCGGCATGACGATCGACCTCGGGTTCGCCTGGACGCGGCTGCCCTCCGGCGCCACGGTCGCGTTCGTCGACGTGCCGGGGCACGAGCGGTTCGTGCCCAACATGCTCGCCGGGATCGGGCCGGTGCCGGCCGCGATGCTCGTCGTCGCCGCCGACGAGGGCTGGAAGCCGCAGTCCGCCGAGCACCTGGCGGCCCTGGACGCGCTCGGTGTGCGGCACGCGCTGCTCGTGGTGAGCCGGGCCGACCTGGCCGACCCGGAGCCGGCCACCCGGCAGGCCCTGGCGCGGCTGGCGAAGACGTCGGCCGGCGACGTCGAGGCGGTCGCCGTCAGCGCGGTGACCGGGGCCGGCCTCGACGAGCTGCGCGCCGCGCTGGACCGGCTCGGCGCCGCCCTGCCGCGGCCCGACCTGGACGCGCCGGTCCGGCTGTGGGTGGACCGCTCGTTCACCATCCGGGGCAGCGGTACCGTCGTGACGGGCACCCTCGGCGCCGGGCGCCTCGCCACGGAGACCGACCTGGAGCTCAACGGGGCGGCGGTGCACGTCCGCGGTCTGCAGTCGCTCGGCGAGCCGGTGTCCACGGTGGACGCGGTGGCGCGCGTGGCGGTGAACCTGCGCGGCGTCGAGCGCTCCGCGGTCGCTCGCGGCGACGCGCTGGTCTCGCCGGGCCGGTTCGTGTTCACCGACCTCGTCGACGTGCGGGTGCACGGCGAACCGGTCGCCGGCCTGCCCGCGACGGTGGTGCTGCACATCGGCTCGGCCGCGGTCCCGGCGCGGCTGCGCCCGCTGGGCACCGACACCGCGCGCCTGCGCCTGGCCCGGGCCCTGCCGCTGCACGCCGGCGACCGGGCGCTGCTGCGCGACCCGGGCCTGCACCGCGTGCCGGGCGGCGTCACCGTCCTCGACGTCGCCCCGCCCGAGCTGCGCCGCCGCGGCGCGGCCGCCGCCCGGGCGCTGGAACTGTCCACGATGGACGGACGCCCGGACGTGGCCGGCGAGCTGCGTCGCCGGCGCCTGGTGCACGCCGGCGAGCTGGCCCGGATGGGCATCCCCGGGCCCAGCGCCGGCTGGCTGCTCGACCCGGCCTACGAGGCCGAGCTGCGCACGCGCCTGGCGTCGGAGGTCCGCCGGTACGCCGAGGCGCACCCCGTCGACCCAGACCCCCCGGTCGAGGCGATCCGCCGCCGCCTGGACCTGCCCGACCGCGCGCTCGTCGAACGGCTCCTGACCCCGCCGCTGACCATCCACAATGGACGTATCGGGACCGGGCAGCGCCTGCCGGAGCGGCTGCTGCGCGCCATCGACGCCGTGCGGGCCGGCCTTGCCGAGGCCCCGTTCGCCGCGCCGGAGAGCGACCGCCTCGCGGCCCTGGGCCTGGGCCCGAAGGAGCTCGGCGCCGCCGCGAAGGCCGGCCTGCTGCTGCGCGTCGCGGACGGCATCGTGCTGCTGCCCGGCGCCGCGGAGGCCGCCGTCGAGCGCCTCGCCACGCTGCCGCAGCCGTTCACGCTGAGCGAGGCCCGCCAGGCGCTCGGGACGACGCGGCGGGTGGCCGTACCGCTGCTGGAGTTCCTGCATCGCCGCGGCGCCACCCGGCGCCTGCCCGACGGCCGTCACACAACGGACGCGGGGGCCTGACCGGGCATCGCCCCGGCAGCCAGGGCGCAATCGTACATCCGGCGCATGGTGCCCGGGAACGCACTTTCGTACGCTACGGCGAGCCGATGCGCCCTGCTGCGACCCGCCACGTTGTGCAGGCCGCCTCTGCCCGCCGCGCGCCGATGCCGGCCGGGCCGAGAGGTCGTGCACTGCCGTCACTATGGATGGGAGGGCCGGCGATGCGTGCTGCGCCGGATCGGGTCAGCGTCGGGTTCCAGGGCGAAGGGACGGCCGGTGGGCCGCCGAGGTCTGGCCCGCTGTCGTGGGGCCAGCTCGAGAACTGGTCGGCGATCGTCAAGCAGGGGACGTGGTTACCGCTCGGTGGCGTGACGCCATTACCGGAGGGCACGACCGTGGACGAGGTCGCGGCCGAGCTGCGGTACCTCATGAGCCGCTACGAGCCGATGCGCACCCTGCTGCGCTTCGACGCCGACGGCACGCCGACCCAGGTCGTGTACGCCACCGGCGAGATCGACCTGGAGATAATCGACGCGGGCGACGCCGACCCGGCCCAGGTCGCCGAGGACGTCTGCGAGCGCTGGCGGGCCAAGGAGCTGGACTTCGCCACCGAGTGGCCGCTGCGCATGGCGGTCGTGCACAGCGGCGGCGCGCTCACCCACATGGCGGTGCTGGTCTCGCACTTCGTCACCGATGCCGCCGGGGCGATGACGATGCTGACCGAGGTGGCCGAGCGCACCGCGACGCCGGTGCGCGGGCTGCAGCCGTTCGCCCAGGCGCAGTGGCAGGCGTCCCCGGCGGGACAGCGGCACAACACGGCGGCCCAGCGGTACTGGGAGGGCATCCTGCGCACCGTGGCGCCGGACCGCTTCCCGCGCCCCGCGACGGTCGAGTCGCCGCGGTACTGGCACGGCGAGTTCACCTCGCCGGCGCTGGGACTGGCCGCGCGCCGCTGGGCGGAGCGGTCGGGCCTGGACACGTCGACGGTGCTGCTGGCCGCGTACGCGGGCGCGCTCACCTCGGTCACCGGCGTGGATCCGGTGGTGATCCGGCCGATGGTGAGCAACCGCTTCCGCCCCGGCCTGGCCGACGTGGTGTGCACCCTGGCCCAGGCCGGGCTGCTGAGCATCCAGGCGGCGGGCGCACCGTTCGGCGAGCTGCTGGAGCGTGCCCGCCGCGTGACGATGGCGGCGTACAAGTACGCCTACTTCCACCACACGGGCATGGAGCGGGTGGTGGCGCGGGTGGCCGCCGAGCGCGGCACCGACATCGAGCTGGGCTGTTACTTCAACGACCGCCGCGGCCCGGCGCGCGACGAGACGCCGATCGAGCCGGGCGAGTCGTCGTTCCGCTGGGTGGCCGCCCAGGACGCCCCGTCGTTCGAGCCGCTGTTCGTCCACCTCGATGACGTGCCGGGCACGCTGCGCCTGAGCCTGTATCTCGATGCCGCGCACCTGTCCCCCGCCACCGCCGAGGAGCTGGTGGCCACCATGGAGCGCATCACCGCCTGAGCCGCCGTCACGCCCGGCCGTTGCGTTGTTCCCCCGACGAGACGGTCAGCGGCCGATGACGGCGCGGTCGTTCGGGTCGAGCACCCCCGGCGGGGCCACCTTCTCCAGCGGGCCCGAGGCGCCGAAGCGGTGGCCCTGGCCGTACTGACAGCCCAGGGCCGCCATCGCCGCGGCCTGGCTGTCGGTCTCGATGCCCTCGGCGACCACCGTGACGCCGATGCCGGTGCAGATCTGCACGATCGAGCGGCAGATCGCCTCGCTGCGACCGTGGTCGGCGAGGGTGAAGGAGCGGTCCAGCTTCACCTCGTCGACCGGCATCGCGTGCAGCTGGGCCAGGGCGTTGTACCCGGTGCCGAAGTCGTCGAGGGCGAAGCGGACGCCGAAGCGGCCGAGGCGGCGCACGGCACCGGCGGCGGCGCCCAGGTCGGGCAGCGGGGCGGTCTCGGTGAGCTCCAGCAGGAGGCGCTGCGGTGCCAGACCGTGCCGCACGACCGCGGCCCGCACCGTCTCCTCGTGCTCCCGGCGGCCCAGCCGGGCGGCGGAGGTGTTGACGTGCACGGCGATACCGGCCCAGGGGCCGCGGAAGGCGGCGGCGTCGCGACAGGCGCGGTCGAGCACGAAGTCGTCGACGAGGCGGATGAGGCCGATCTGCTCGGCGGTGGCGATGAAGACGTCGGTGGAGACGGGTCCGAGGCTCGGGTGGGTCCAGCGGGCCAGCGCCTCCAAGGCCACGACCGTCTCGTCGTGGAGGCGGACGATCGGCTGGTAGTGCACGTCGAGGCCGCGCCCGTCGCGCAGCGTGGCGGCCAGCGCCTCGGCCAGGTCGGAGCTGCCCGTGCCGTCGGGCAGGTCCACGCGGTACCGCACCAGCGTCCCCTTGCCCCGCCGCTTCCCCGAGTACATGGCGGCGTCGGCCCGGCGCAGCAGCGCGTCGGCGGACAGCACCGGGCCGTGCTCGCCCGCCCGGACCAGGCCGACGCTCACGCCGACGGTGACGATCTGCCCGTCGAGCTCGAACGGCCGGCCGATCTCGGCCATGACCCGCTCGGCCGGCTCGTCGGGGTCGCCGGCGCCCTCGATCAGGATCGCGAACTCGTCGCCGCCGACCCGGGCGACGGTGTCGCTGTCGCGCACCGCGGCGCGCAGCCGCTCGGCGACCTGGCGTAACAGCCGGTCGCCGACGAGGTGGCCGAAGCGGTCGTTGACGGCCTTGAAGTCGTCGAGGTCGCAGAAGAGGATCGCCAGCGGGCGGCCGTCGCGGTGATGCAGGGCCAGGGCGTGCTCGAGGCGGTCGTGGAACAGCACCCGGTTGGACAGGCCGGTGAGCGCGTCGTGGAAGGCCTGATGGGCGAGGCGTGCCTGGCTCTCGGTGACCCGGTCCAGCAGCACCGCGTTCTCCACCAGCGTGACCGCCTGGCGGATGATGAGCAACGAGATGACCGCGGTCTCCACGACGATCTCCACGCCGTCCACGGGGGTGCCGCGGATCAGCTGCGCGATGAACAGCACCCCGGTGAAGGCGACCGGCACGTAGGGCAGCATCAGGTGCGCCCAGCGCCCGTGCCGCGGCGGCTCCGGCGCGTCGCCCGGCCGCGGCGGGGTGAGCGCGGCGACGGCGACGAGCGCCTGCCCGGCGATGAACCCGGCGTCGAACACCGGCGGCATGCTGTCGGCGCCCTTGGAGACCAGGTAGGCGAAGATGCTGTCGGACAGCGACAGGCACAGCAGCCCGGCGCCGAGGATCGTGAGCTGGCCGCGGTTGGCGTGGGCCGACGTGGCCAGCAGCAGGATCACGATGACGGTCAGCACGAGGTCGGTGATCGGGTAGGCGATGGCGACCGAGTACGCGAACGGCGTCGCCGCGCCGGCCCTGAACACCGAGCCCAGCGTCGTGGCCCAGGTGAGCACGAACAGCGCGCCGACGACGATCAGCCCGTCCAGCACCATCACCAGCTGGCCGGGGCGGCGCCGAGGCGCGCCGTCGGGCGGCCGGGCGGCGGCCAGCGACACGAGCGCGGGCAGCGCGAAGACGGGCAGGGTCAGGTAGCCGGCGTCGGCCAGGGACGGCGAGGGCAGCGCGTCGTCGCGGAACAGCTGATGCCAGCTCCAGATCGACTGGCCGATCGTCCAGCCGAGGGCGCCCGTGCCCATCCACAGCCGCCAACGCCGCTGGGCGCCGGTGTAGCGCGGGGCGGTGAGCCAGCAGGCCACGGTCGCGGCCGCGCCGGCGGCGAACTGCGCGAGGTCGTCGACGAGCTGCGACCACCACGCGGGGAGCAGGCCCGTCCCGCCCAGCCCAACGACCACGGCCACCGAGACAGCCACGACAAGGAGTGGCTTCGAGGCAGGTCCGCGCGGCAAATGGATCCATCCTCACCCGAGGTGATCAGGACGACACGCGGGCTACGGTACCGCACCGGCGGCGCTTGTGCGCCGGATCTTTGACGACGCCTGTTCACCCGCGTGTTCCGGCCCGGTCTCCACGCCGGTGCATGGGTCGCGCAACGACGCATCGGTCCTCCTGCCGCTGCCGACCGCTCGCCCCGCTGACGAATCGGGTTCGTGCCCAGCCCTCCGGCGCGGTAGGGTCGCGGATCATGATGCGCGTGCTGCCGCCCCTGCTCGTCATCGGCGGCCCGGCGGGAGCGGGCAAGAGCAGCATCGCCGACGCCGTGGCCAAACGCTTCGGCGTCCCGGTCGTCGGCCTGGGCGACAGCGCCGGCGAGGACCAGCACTGCGTCGACCTCGACAGCCTGCAGGACCGGCTGGACGCCCACGAGGACGCCGAGCTGGTCGTGGTCGAGGGCGTCTTCGCCCTGGCGCTGCCGCCGATCCGCTGGGCCGCGCGGTGGACCGTCTACGTCGACACCCCGATGGACATCAGCCTCGCCCGCCGCGCGCTGGGCCTGGACGACCCGCGCGCGGTGCTGCGCGCCTACCTCGACGGCGGGCGCGACGCGCACGCCCGCAACGTCGCACCCGGGCGCCAGCTCGCCGACTTCGTCGTCGACGGCACGGACCCGCTGCCGGACACCGCCGAACGCATCTACCACTTCATCACCAACCGCCCGACCATCGCGCAATGGTGAGCGCCACGACGGCCAGTCGCGGACCCGTCGCGGCCGCGGGCGGAGGCTGCTGAGCACGGCCACAACGGCCAGCACGGCGAGCGCGACGGCCAGGGCGAGCGCCGGCAGGCCGCACAGCGGAGGCAGGCCGCAGCGATCCACGCGACCGCGCCGGTGCCGCGACGAGGCCAGCGGCCAGGATCAGCAGCGGTGGGATGGCCGTCCAGCGGCGCGACCGCGACCGCCAGGGCGTCGTCGGTGCGGTCCAGGCGGGTGACCGTGATGTCGAGGCTCAGGGTCGTGCCGCGCACGGTCGCCGAGGCGGGCCGGGACGGGTCCGCCGGACCGCAGGGCCGTGGCCGAACGGCGCGGTCCATCGACGGCGAGGGCGTCCGGCAGCGGTACCACGGCCATCGCGTATCGCCCGGACGGGTCCGCGGCGCGCACCGCCTGGAGCAGCTGCAGGCGGCTGGCGGCGCCGACGGAGAGCGCTCCCGGCGCGCCCGTCTCGGCCCTCCGCGCACTCGCCCTGCCGGCGCTGCGCGGTGGCGGTGGCCGCGCCGGCGAATCCCAGCGACGCCAGCGATGCGGTTGAGGTGCCCGGCGGCGGCGTCCTGATGTCCGCGCCGGTGAGCACCGCGATGATCAGCGCGACGGCGCCACCACGAGCACGGCCAGCAGCCGGGCCGCGGACGGGCGGCGGGCCAGCCACACGCCGGCCGGGCCGGTGGTGAGCCGGCCGCGGCGCAGCGCGACGGCGCCGAGACGGCCGGCGAGCGGCGACGCCACCACGACGGCCGGCGAGCGGCGACGCCACCACGACGGCCGGCGAGCGGCGACGCCACGACGGCCGGCGGCACGAGCGCGAGGGCGAGCCTGGCCACGCCGCCGCCGAAGCCGCGCGCCCTGCACGGTGGCGGCGGCCACGGCCACGGCGGCGAGCAGCGCGATCCGGACGCCCCACCGTCCACTTCGGACGTCGACCCGGCACAGGAGCGCGCCCGGCGGAGCGGAGATGGTGCGGCCGCGCGCAGCCGGGCCACGACGTCGTCGCCGGCGCCGGGGCCAGCCAGACCTCGGCGCGCTCGGCCGCGGGGCACGGCGCCGCGAGCCACGGCGGCGATCCGGGCGGCGTACTCCAGGTCGACGAGCGCGCCGGACCCGCCGCTGCGGGGCACGAAGGCGGCCGGGCGGGGATGCGGCGGCATCGAGACGCCGAACACGCTCGCGTCGCCGGTGACCGCCTCCCCCGGCGACCAGCGCCGGCAGCGGCATGGGGGTGTCACGACATACAGGCGGCTGTCGACGGGCCGCTGGCCGATGGGCCGCACGTCGGTGAGGCGCAGCCGCCCGCCCCTTCAGCCGGAGCCGAGCACCGCGACGAGGAAGTCCGAGTCCGCGGCGAACGGCCGCAGGTCCCAGGTGCTCAGCAGCAGGTCCGGCCGTAGCCCGGCGGCGGCCGCGTCGGCCAGAAACTCGTCGAACGCGTAGCCGCGCCCGGCGCCGAACCCGACGACGACCCGCCCGCCCTCGCCCAGGTGCGCGCAGAGGCGCCGCAGGATCTCCACCCGGGTGGCGGGCGCCACGAAGGTGATCACGTTGCCGGCGCAGACGACCACGTCGAAGCCGGCCTGGATGCCGGCGGCCGGCAGGTCGAGCTCGGCGAGGTCGCCGACCAGCCAGGTCGGCCCGGGGTGGTCCTGCTCGGCGACGGCGACCAGCTCGGGGTCCAGGTCAACGCCGACGACCTCGTGGCCGGCCGCGGCCAGGAAGCCGCCAACCCGCCCGGTGCCGCTGCCCGCGTCGAGGATCCGGGCGCCGCGCGGGACCATGGCATCGATCAGCCGGGCCTCCCCGGCCAGGTCGGCGCCGCTCGCGGCCAGGTCCCGGAACCGCTGGACATACCAGTTCGCGTGGCCCGGCTCCTCGGCCTTCCGGCGCAGCCAGGCGTTCTCCTCGGCTAGGTTCTTCTCGGCCATGGTGCCCCCTTCCGTACTCCGATCAAGGTATCCCGGCGTGAACAGGCGCCGCCAAAGGCTCAACCGGTCACCGCGGTGACCGATGTGGCGATTGCCGGACGGGTATGCCGAAGGGAGCCGACCGATGGTGGCCGACATCGACGGCGGCGCCGTCTCCGCCGACGCGCTGCAGGGCATCGTCTGGCAGGTCTGGACCGCCTACCTCGGCAGCGGCCCGCCGGGCGAGCCGATGCCGCCCGCCGCGTACATGGCGCCGTTTGACGTCACCGGCGCGGCGGCCATCGCCGGCGCGTGGAACGGCCACGTGATCCTGCGCTGCCGCCTGGACGGGATGTCGGCGATCGCGGCGGCGATGCTCGATCTGCCGACCGGCAGCGTGCGCCTCGACGACGTCGTCGACGCGGCCGGCGAACTGCTGAACATCATCGCCGGCAACGTGAAGAGCCTGCTGCCCCAGCCGAGCGTCGTGGCCCTGCCGCAGGTGGTCCTGGGCGAGGCCGATGTGCTGTGGCCGGGCGCGCTGGCGATCCGCGAGCTGCGGACCGCCTTCGTCGACTGGGCGGTGCTGCTGTCGGTCATGGAGGTCGACGGCGCGAGCCTGAGGTTCCCCTGAGGGGGCCGGCGACGCCCCGGGAATCGACCGGTGGCGTAGGTCCCGGCATGACGGGACCTCGGTCCCACGCAGGCGGGCGCTTGGCCTCTCCCGAGCGCCGGGGCCGGACCGGCACGCTATTGGCATCACACACCGAGCATGACCCGAGCCCAGGAGGGCCACCATGAAGCGCAAGACCCTCGACATCATCGTCGGCGCCGGTCTGGTCGTCCTGGCCGGACTGCTGCTGATCGCCGGCCTCGTCCTGACCAGCAACGCGAACTTCGCCAACGACTACGTCAGGACGCAGCTCTCCCAGCAGCAGATCACCTTCAAGACCGCCGACACCCTGACCGCCGAGGAGAAGCAGGTCGCGTGCCTGGTCGAGTACGCCGGCCAGCCGCTCGACAGCGGCAAGAAGGCCGAGTGCTACGCCAACGAGTTCATCGGCCTGCACCTCAAGTCGATCGCCGGTGGCAAGACCTACGCTCAGCTCGGCGACGTGCAGACCGAACTGAAGACCAAGATCGCGGCCGCCCAGAAGGCGGACGACCCGGCCCTGGCCGACCTGCAGAAGCAGCTCACCGAGGTGAACGGCCAGCGCGAGACGGTGTTCAAGGGTGAGTCCCTGCGCGGGATGCTGCTGACCTCGTACGGCTTCAGCGAGTTCGGCGCCAAGGCCGCCCAGGCCGCGCTGGTGGCCTACACGGCCTCGGGGCTGCTGTTCCTGGTCGGCGCGGCCGGCCTGCTCCACGCCGCCCGCACCCCACGCAGCGAGGGCTTCGCGGTTCCCGAGTCGGCCCCGAAGCAGCTCACCAACGCGTGAACCTCGACCAGACCGCGAACGGCCCGGGCCACACGGCCCGGGCCGTTTCCGTGTCAGGCGGCGCGCCGGGCCCGCACCGCCGCGGCGAGGTCGTCGAGCAGGGCCTCGGTGGTGTCCCAGGACATGCAGGCGTCGGTGACGCTCTGGCCGTACGTCAGCTCGCCCCCCAGATCCTGCCGCCCCGCGACGAGGAAGCTCTCCAGCATCACGCCGGCGATCCCGTCCTGGCCGGCGGCCACCTGCTCGGCCACCTCGTGCGCCACGCCGGCCTGGCGGACGTGGTCCTTGCCGCTGTTGCCGTGGCTGGCGTCGACGATGAGCCGCCGCGGCATCTGCGCCTTCTCCAGCCGGGCCAGCGCGTCGGCGACGTCGGCCGGGCCGTAGTTCGGGCCCGAACGGGCGCCGCGCAGGATGATGTGGCAGTCCGGGTTGCCGGCCGTGGAGACCACCGCGGCCCGCCCGTCCTCGTCCACGCCGAAGAACACGTGCCGGCTCGCCGCGGTACGGCAGCCGTCGATGGCGACCTGCACGTCGCCGTCGGTGCCGTTCTTGAACCCGACCGGCATCGACAGGCCCGACGCCAGCTGCCGGTGGACCTGGCTCTCCGGTGTCCGGGCGCCGATCGCGCCCCACGAGACCGCGTCGGCGATGTACTGCGGGCTGGTCGGCTCCAGGAACTCGCACCCGACCGGCAGCCCGAGGCCGAGCACGTCGAGCAGCAGCCGGCGGGCCAGCCGCAGGCCGCGGGGCACGTCGAACGTCTCGTCGAGCCCGGGGTCGTTGATGAGGCCCTTCCAGCCGACGGTGGTGCGGGGCTTCTCGAAGTACACCCGCATGACGACGGTGAGGTCGGCGGACAGTCGCCGCGCCGCGGACGCCAGGCGGTGCGCGTAGTCCACCGCCGCCACCGGATCGTGCACGGAGCACGGCCCGACGACCACGAGCAGCCGGTCATCGGCGCCGGTGACGATGCGGTGCACCTCGTCCCGGCCGCGCTGCACGACCGCGGCCCGCTCGTCGTCCATCGGCAGCTCGGCGGCGAGCTCGCGCGGGGTGACCAGCGGCTGGTAGCCGGTGACTCGAAGATTGTTGGTGTCCATGACCCGTCTCAGTCCTTCCCAGGGGAGGCGGGCCCGGTGAGACCAGCCCCGCCGCGTGACACGACGAAGGGCAGAGACTGAGGTCTCCGCCCTTGCTGGCTCCGGGTGAACTAGGTCAGCGCGAGCGACCGCCGGCTCCACCCGGAGCCACGGTAAACGCCCGATAACCGAAATTCACGTGGCCATAGTACCGCACGGGCCCGCGCTGTCGACGTGACGCTCGTCAAAGGCACGGACCCGGCGCGGCGATCGGGTCCCGGACGACGACTCCACCGTCGCCGTCCGGGACCCGGGCGTTTCTACGCGGGCAGTGTCCAGCGCTGGTTCGCACCCGCGAAACAGGTCCAGATCTGCAGTCGCGCGCCGTCGGCCGAGGAGTTGCCGGTCACGTCGAGGCACTTGCCGAGCGAGCGCAGCGTGCCGTCCGAGTTGGCCGTCCACTGCTGCGCCGTCGTGCCGTTGCAGTCGTACAGCTGGATCTTCGCGCCGTCGGCGGAGCTGGCCGCGGTCACGTCGAGGCACTTGCCCAGCGCCCGGATCGTGCCGTCGGTGCCGACGGTCCACTGCTGGGCGGTGCTGCCGTTGCAGGTGTACAGCTGGACGGCCGCGCCGTTGGCGGAGCTGGCGCCGGCCACGTCGACGCACTTGCCGCCCAGACCGGTGATCTGGCCGGTGCGCGAACCGCCGCCCCCGACGCCGCCCGTGACGCCGGACTTCCAGGTGAAGGTCGCCGAGGTCCTGGTGGGCAGGCTGTAGGTGAAGTGCTGACCGCTCCAGTTCACGGTGACCTGCTGGGTGCTGCCGGTGTTGTTGTAGGCGATCAGCGCGCGGGTGCCGTCGGTGTTGAGGTACGCGATGTTCGGCACGCTCGCGTTGGCGGTGGAGTCGACGCGCCAGGCGCCCGGCTTCACGAACTTCGTCAGGTGGCCCATCGTGTAGTACTCGATGGTGTAGTCGACCTGCCCGCTGCGCGAGTCTCCATTGTGGACCGTGATGAGGCCGGTGCAGGTGCCGCAGCCCCCATAGTGCGGGCCCCCGTTCTGGTCCACGGCGAGGCTCCACTTCGTGAAGCTCTTGCTCCAGTTGCGCCCGTAGTCGATCAGGTTGAGCATGTCCTCCTTCTGCTGGTTGGCGATCCAGGTACCGCCGGAGTGCTCGGTGCTGTAGGCGTCGACGCCCGGGTACTGGTTGTGCACCGACGTCTGCTTGGTGACGTTGCCGCCGTAGCCGTGCCAGGCGATGCCGCCGAAGAGCGAGTCGTTGCGGATGGCCGCGTCGTTGACCGACGGCGCGGCGTAGGAGTCGTACATGTCCCAGTTCCAGTCGTGCACGAGAACCTTGGTTGACAGTCCGGCGGCGTGGAACGCGGGCAGCAGGTTGCTGGCGACGAAGAAGTCGAGGCCGCTGCCGTTCCAGCTCATCGACGGGTATCCGGCGCAACACGTCGGCTCGTTCTGCGGGGTCACGAAGTCGACCTTCACGCCCTGCGCCTTGTACGCCTGGATGTACTTGACGAAGTACTGCGCGTAGGCGGCGTAGTACTGCGACTGCAGCCAGCCGCCGTTGAGGTTGCCGTTGTCCTTCATCCACGCCGGCGCCGTCCAGGGGCTGGCCATCGTGGTCAGCTGCGGGTTGAGCTGCTGCGCCTGCTTGGTCAGCGGCAGCACGTCGGCGAGGTCGTGGGCGATGCTGAAGTACGCCAGGCTCGGGTCCGTCTGGCCGGCCGGGCGGTCGTCGTAGCTGTACCCGTAGCGGGCCAGGTCCGAGGCGCCCATGGGGTTGCGCAGGAAGCTCAGGCCGATGCCGTTGTTCGGATCGAAGAGCTTCTGCATCACGGTGTTTCTGGTGCTCGCCGACAGCGCCCCGGAGCTGTTCATCAGCCAGGCGGCGGTGTCGGTGAACGAGGCGCCGCCACCGGTGAAGGTCTGGTAGCGGGTGGCGTCGTTGACGGTGATGTTCTGCCCGGCGCCGCCGGTGCCGGAGGTGAAGCCCATGGCGGCCTGCTGGGCCAGGCCCTGGGTGACGTTCCGGCCACCGGCGTCGCTGGTGGTGGTGAGCCAGACGTTGACGGTCTCGCCGGCGGCGAGGGCGTTCGGCGCGGCGACGAGTCCGACGACGCCGACGGTGACGGTGACGGCGGCGAACGCGGCGAGCCCGGTGCGCAGCCTGATACGGGGACGGTGCATGCGGCCTCCTAGGGCCAGGGGCGGGACATGGCGGGTGCGGACGCCGACAGCGATGTAACAAATGAAACGGCGGTGTAACATCGCAGAGCATCAGGAAACCGCCACAGGCATTGACTGTCAAGAGTCTTTAGAGAAACGTCTATGCCGCGGATCATGAAACGGGGGTGGTGACCATGGTCGGCTACCGGCGGGTCACGGTGCGTGCCATCGCCGCGGAAACCGGCCTGTCGATCGCCACGGTCTCGCGCGCGCTCAACGACCACCCCTCGGTCGCGCCGCCCACCCGCACGCTCGTCCGCGAGGCCGCCGAGCGCCTGCGGGCGCGGATCGGCCTGAGTGACCGGCCCAGGGGCGGCGCGGTGTTCGTGCGCTGCCCGTACGTGCTGACCGACTACTTCGGCCTGATCGTCACCTCGATCGCCGAGACGCTCACGCTGCACGGCCGCCAGCTCGTGCTCACCGCCGGCGAGGCCGCCCAGCGCACCCCGCTGCTCGCCGACCTCGACGGCCGCGACGGACTGACCGGCGTCATCGTGATCCTGCCCCCGGAGCCCGGCGACGACCTGGTCGAACTGCAGCGCCGCGGCTTCCCGTTCGTGGTCGTCGATCCGCGCACCACGCTGCCGCGCGACATCGTCTCGGTCTCCGCCGCGCACTTCGCCGGCGCCCGGCGCCTCACCGCCCACCTGGTGGAGCTGGGCCACCGCCGCATCGGCGTGATCGGCGGCCCGACCGAGTGGCTGGCCAGCGACGCCCGCCTGGCCGGCCACAACGCCGCCCTCGCCGACGTGGGTGTGCTCCCCTCCGGTGAGCTGCTGCGCAGCATCGAGCCGGCCACCGAGCGCGGCCACCGCGCCGCCGGCGAACTGCTCGACCTGCCGGATCGCCCGACGGCCCTGGTCTGCTTCAACGACAAGGCCGCCGTGGGCGCCCTGCGCGCCGCCGCCGAGCGCGGCCTGCGCGTCCCGGACGACCTCTCCATCACCGGCTTCGACGACCTGGACCTGGCCCGGGCGACGGGCCTGACCACGGTGCGCCAGCCGTTGCAGGAGATGGGCCGGATGGCGGTCTCGCTGCTGATCCGCCTGCTGGAGCGGCACGAGCTCGACGCGCTGCACGTCGAGCTCGCCACCGAGCTGGTGATCCGCTCCTCGGCGGCCCCTCCGCCGCCGGCCTGACGGTGCGATCCTTGGTCCATGGCGCGACCCCGCATCTGGTACGTCCTGCAGCACCGCCCCGGCCCCGCCGCCGACCCCGCCGTCCGGATCACCGACCAGCCCGGCTTTCAAGAACACCTGGCGTTCCTGCGCCGGCGCGCGCAGGACGGCACCCTGGTCGCCGCCGGCCCGCTCGAGGACAGCGAGACCGGCGAGGGCGAGGGCATCGCGGTGCTCGCCACCCAGACCCCCGAGGAGGCCCGCCGCCTGGCCGAACAGGACGACGAGGCGGTCCGCTCGGGCCTGCTCTCGGTGACGGTCCGAACATGGACCGTCGTCATGGCGCCCGTGCTGCCGCCTACCGGGCCCGATACCGCCGGATGACCCGGGTGACCCCGGATCCGCCGGAATATCGCCTCCGAATGTGACGACACGGCCACCAATCGCGGGGTTTTGCTTCCGTCATTCGGTTTTACGGAAGCTGGGAGGCCTCATGTCTCGACCCGTCTGGAAAGTCCTGTTCACGGCCACGGGCTGCGCGG
This sequence comes from Dactylosporangium sp. NPDC000555, assembly GCF_040300025.1. Taxonomy (NCBI): domain Bacteria; kingdom Bacillati; phylum Actinomycetota; class Actinomycetes; order Micromonosporales; family Micromonosporaceae; genus Dactylosporangium; species Dactylosporangium sp. NPDC000555. The sequence goes on from NZ_JBEPDB010000079.1 coordinate 26,603, forward strand.
CGCTGCTCATTGCCGGTCCAGGCGTGCTATCCGCCTGGTCGTCCGCGCCGCCGGCACACGCCCCGGCGCAGATGCTGACCGCATCGGACGACGGCGACTTCTGGCACCATCACTCGCCGACACCGACCAAGACGCACTCGAAGAGCCCGTCGCCGTCGAAGTCCCCGTCCAAGTCGCCGTCGAAGTCCCCGTCGGAGTCGCCGTCCCACTCGGTGACGCCCACGCACACGGCGACGCCGACCCCGTCAAGGTCGTCCCTGCCGGTCACCGGTGGCGCGACGGGCGGGACGATCGGCGGGCTGGCACTGGCCGGGGTCAGCGCGATCGGTCTCGGCATCGCGATGCACCGGACCGCACGCCGCCGGACGCAGTGACCGCCCGCCGGGAGCCGCCGCGGGCCTGACCTCACGCGGAGTGCCGGGCGGCCAGCTCGTCGAGCATCGCCGCGGTCGTGGTGGCGCCGAACCTCGTGGCGCCGGCGTCCACCATGGACAGCAGCACGTCCAGCGTCCGCACGCCGCCGGCCGCCTTGACGCCGACGTGCGCCGAGACCGCGGCCCGCATCAGGCGTACGTCGTGCAGCGTGGCGCCGGTCGGGGCGAACCCCGTCGACGTCTTGACGTATCGCGCGCCCGCCTCCTCGGCGAGCTCGCACCCGCGGCGCTTCTCGGCGTCGGTCAGGTAGGCATTCTCCAGAATCACCTTGACCGCCGCGCCGGAGGCCGCGACCACGACGGCGGCGACGTCCGCGCGCACGTCGTCGTCGCGGCCCTCGCGCAGGCGGCCGATGTTGAGCACCATGTCGATCTCGGCGGCGCCGTCGGCCAGGGCCGCCGCGGTCTCCGCGACCTTGATCCGGGTCGCGTGGGCGCCGTGCGGAAAGCCGGCCACCGTGCCGACCAGGACGCCGGTACCGGCGAGTCGTTCGGCGGCGAACGGCACGTCGGACGGCTTCACGCACACCGACGCGACGTCGTAGCGGGCGGCGAGGTCACAGCCCGCGGCGACCTCGGCGAGGGTCAGCTCCGGTCGCAGGAGCGAATGGTCGATCATCTTCGCGACCTGTCGTACGGACGGCATGCGGGGTCCTTTCGTCAGGAGTCCACCGAGAACGCGACCTGCAGGCCGTACCGGGCGCCGGCATACCGGGATTCGGTCAGCTCCAGCGGGTGGTCGTCCCGATCGAGAATGAGGCGCCGCTCCACCAGCAGCGCCGAGCCGGGCGGCAGGTCCAGCAGCCGGCAGTCGTCCTCGGTCGCCGGATGCGCGTCGAGCGAGGCGTAACCGTGCGCCGGGGCGCGGCCGAGCCTGACCAGCGTCTCGTGCAGCGAGTCGCGGGCGAGGTCGGCGTCGAGCAGCCCGCGCAGGTCGCCCGGGAACACGGCGAGCTCGATCGCCACCGGCACGTCGTCGGCCAGCCGCAGGCGGGACACCGCGACGACGTCGGCGCCCGGCCCCAGCGCCAGCCGCGCCGCCTCGTCGGGGCTCGCCGGGCGCACCTCGGCGCCGAGCAGGCGTGCGGAGGGCCGCCGGCCGCGGCGGCGCATCTCCGCGCTGAACCGCACGAGCATGTCGGCGCGGCGCTGGGTGAGCGGCGGCGCGACGAACGTGCCCCGGCCCACCCGGCGGTACACCAGCCGGTCGGCGGCAAGCCGCTGCAGCGCCGCGCGGGCGGTCATCCGGCTGACGCCGAACTCGTCGCACAGCTCGGCCTCGGACGGCACCGGGTCGTGCGGCCGGGCCGCCGCGACGCGCACGCGCAGCGCCTGTTCGATCTGGTGGTACTTCGGCGCGAACTCCACGCTCATGGCGCAAATGTATAGCCAACTAGCCAGCTATACAACTGTGATCACATCGCGGCCGGCCCGGTCGGCCGAGTCAGCCCGCGAGGGCGTCGGCGGCGGCCTTGCGGGCGGCGTTGTTGCCGCCCCGGGCCGCGTCGGGGTGCACGCGGTTGGTCAGCAGCACCAGCACCACCCCGCGGCGCGGCTCCATCACGATCGACGTGCCGGTGAAGCCGGTGTGGCCGAAGGCGCCGTGGCCGGCCAGACGCCCCATGTACCACGCCTGGTCGACGTCGACGCCCAGCCCGTGCGCCGCCGCTGGGCCGAGGCGGGTATTGGTGTTGGCGCGCATCCGCTGCACCGTGGCCGGGCGCAGCAGCGGGCCGCCGCCCGACAGCAGTGCCCGGCCGAACAGGCCCAGGTCGGCGGCCGTGGCGAACAGGCCGGCGTGCCCGGCCACGCCGCCGAACGCCGCCGCGGCCGGATCGTGGACGGTGCCGCGCAGCGCGCCCTCGGTGGCGGCGATGCGGGGCAGCAGCCGCGGCGGCGGGAGGTATCCGGTGTCGGCCATGCCCAGCGGCGCGGCGATCTCGGTGCGGACGAGGGTGTCGAGGCGCTCGCCGGTCAGCTCGGTGACGATCGCGCCGAGGGCGATGAAGTTCTGGTCGGCGTAGATGAACGCGGAGCCTGGCTCGGCGACCGGCGGCTCGCGCAGCACGTGTTCCAGCCGGTCGGCCGGGGAGCCGCCGGCCAGCGGGGTGTCCTTGGACAGGCCGGACGTGTGAGCGAACAGCATCCGCACCGTGATCCCGGGCTTGTCCACAAAGGACGGCAGGTACCGCGATACCGGCGCGTCGAGGTCGAGCCGGCCGCGCTCGACGAGGCGCAGGGCGAGCACCGCGGTGAACACCTTGGTCAGCGACGCCAGGTCGTAGATGGTGTCCGGGCGGGCCGGCACGCGCTCGGCCACCGGCAGTTCCGTCTTGTCCGCGGCATAGCGGACCGCGTCGCCGACGGCGAAGTGCGCGGCGACCCGCCCGTCGACCGCGGCGAAGACGACCGCGCCCGGATACATCGGGTACGCCGGATGGTCGGGCGTCGGCCGCAGGTAGCGGTCGACCGCGGCACGCAGCCCGGCCTCGTAGCGGGTGACCGGCGGCGTGGCCCACGGCTCCGGCAGCGACACCGGGATCGACCAGGCCGGCGATACGGCCGGCGGCGCCGTCGCGGCCGGGACCGGCGACCGGCGGGTCGGTCCGCCGCAACCGGCCAGCGCCACGGCGGCGGCCCCGCCCAAGGCCAGCAGCCGGCGGCGGGCGATCGGCCGGGAGGCGATAAAACCCGAAATTTCCGATACGTCCGGCGCGATCATGCGCTCGGCGGCCGCAGTGCGGATGCCAACGGCCCAATCGGCGGCCGCTCTCATCATCTTTCTTCCCACCCGTGGACGGCCAGGAGACCGCCGTTGACCTGTATTTTTCCTACGGGTCGTCGGGCTATCACGACGGTGCGCGGACGGCCTCGTAGATCGCCGCCATGTCGGCCTCGGCGAAGCCGCGTGCGACCGCCTCGTCCAGCCCCCGGACCGCGTCGGCGGGCGTGTCCGCCACGACCGCGCCGTCGGCGGCGAGCGGTTCGGCGCCGGCCCGGGTGCGGTTCCACACCCGCACCTGCTGACCCGCCTTGATCCAGTTCCGGGCCACCGCCGCGCCCATGATCCCGGCGCCCAGCACAGCCAGTGTCATGCGGCGATCGTCGCACGCTGCGGTGCCCGCGAACGCACCGGGCGGCGGGCGCCGAGGCCGCTCGATGCCGTCTCCGGCAGGTCCGGCGCCAGCGACGAGACGCCGGCTGCCCGGCAGGCCGGCTACGCGCCGGCCCGGGCCGGCGCGGTGACCGGGGCGGCCCAGTCGATCGGGTAGTCGAACTGCCAGGCCCACTTCCCGGGGTTGGCGAGCAGCCGCATCGCGACCGGCATGAGCAGGTCGCGCAGCACGCGGGCGGCCGGGCCGGCGGCCTTGTCGCTGTTCGTGCGCGCGGCCATCCGGATGATCCGCTCCACGCGGTCGCGGCGCAGGCCCTCGTACGCGGCGAAGGCCTCCGGTACGGGCAGGTCCCGCAGGCAGCGGGCGAGCTGCACGGCGCTCTCGACGGCCAGCGAGGCGCCCTGCCCGGAGCTGGGCGAGGTGGCGTGCGCGGCGTCGCCGACGAGGACCACGCGGCCACGATGCCAGGTGGGAACCGACGGGATGTCCTCGAGGCCGCCGGTGATGACGAGGTCCTCGGGTGCGGTGCGGCGGATCAGCTCCACGGCCGGGGAGCGGTCGTCGCGGAACACCTCCGCCAGCCGTCGCAGCCACTCGGCGGCGCCGATCCGGCGGACCTCGGCGGCGCTCATCGGCACCGGATGGGGCAGGTTGGCGAACCAGCCGCTCTCGCCGGGGCCGACCTGGAAGCCGAAGAAGGCCCGCTTGCCGAACACCATGTGCATCTTGTCGCCGGTCGGGACCAGGCCGTCACCGCTCGTGCGCGCGCCGAAGCCGAGCAGGCCGGCGTAGCGGGGCTCAGGGGCACCGGGGTCGATCAGGCGCCGTACCGTCGAACGGATCCCGTCGGCGCCGATGAGCACGTCACCGGCGGCGCTCGTGCCGTCGGAGAAGTGCGCAACCACCCGGCCGTCGCCGCCGGCAGTGGAGTCGGCCAGCGTGACCAGGCGCTTGCCGTGCTCGATGCGGATGCCACGGCGGCCGGCCTCGTCGTGCAGGGCGCGGTACAGGTCCGAGCGCCACACCAGCAGCTGCTCCGGCAGGCCCGGCGGCGCGCCGAACTCGGCCAGGCGCTTGCCCTTCCAGCTCTGCATCACCATCGCGCGCATCGGGTGCCCGATCGCCGCAACGGCGGCCTCGGCGCCGATCGCGGCGAGCGCCGTCCGGCCGTTCGGGGCGATGCTCAGCGCACCGCCCACGCCGTCCGCCGACCCGTCGTACGCCTCGTAGACCGTCGCCTCGATCCCGGCCCGCCGCAGCGCCATCGCGGCCACCGGGCCGCCGATCCCGCCGCCGACGATGATCGCGTTGCCAATCCTGGACATGACCAGACCCCGCTCCCTCGAATAGTTGGTATCAACTATCTGGGAACGACTAGTCAGAGTCAACTATTCAGATTCGAAAACCGCGCCGTGGGCCGCCGCCCACATCGGGCCCCAGCCCTCCACGGGGTCGGAGATCTTGGCGATGAACTCCTCGACGAAGGCGCGCTCGGCGTCGAGGAGCCGCACGCGGTACGACTCCTCGACCAGGAAGAGCGGATGCACCCCTTCGGCCTCGGCCTTCTCGATGACGGCCATCGCCTCGGCGCGCTGCGCGTCGAGGCCGGTCAGCCGCTCGCGCAGCAGCGAGTCGACCTCGGCCGGCGTCAGCGCGGAGACCATCGACAGCGCGGAGACGAACGCCGGATACTCGTGCTGCGGCTCCCCGACCAGCTCGCGCAGCCAGTCGCGCAGCTCCGCGCGACCGGCGCCGGTGATCGCGTAGACGGTGCGCTCGGGCCGCGCGCCCTCGCGGCTGACCTCCTGCTCGGCGATGAAACCGGCCTTGGCCAGCTGCTGCACGACCATGTACAGCGAGCCGTGGTTGAACCTGATGCTGCGCGCGTCACCGTAGCTCCGCAGCGTCTTGGACAGCTCGTACGGGTGCATCGGCTCGCGGCTGAGGTACGCCAGCACCGACAGCGCCAGCAGGTTGCCGACCTTGCGCCGCTTCACGCCGCACCGGGCAGGCCGAGCGCGACGCGCGCCTCCTCGTCGAGCACGAGGCGACCGGCCGCGACGTTCTCCTCGAGGTGCCCCAGCGAGGCCGTGCCGGGGATGAGCAGCGTGTTGGGCGCCACGGCCAGGATCCACGCGAGCGCCACCTGCGCCGGGGTCGCCCCCAGGCGCTGCGCGACCGCCGTGACCCACGGGTGGCCGAGCACTCGTTCGCGGCCGAACGCGGCGCCCAGCGGGAAGAAGGGCACGAAGGCGATGCCCCGTTCGAGGCACAGGTCCAGTACCGGCCGGGACTGCTGGTCCACGATGTTGAACGGGTTCTGCACGCACACGATCTCGGTGCGGCCGAGGGCCTGCCGCAGCTGTTCGGTGTCGGCGTTGCTCAGCCCGATGCCGCCGATCAGGCCCTCGTCGCGCATGGCGATCATGGTGTCGAGCTGCGCATCCAGCGCCTTGGGTGCCGACTTCGAGTGCAGGCGCAGGTTGACGGCGTGCAGCCGGTCGACGCCGAGGGCGCGCAGGTTGTCCAGCACGCCGGCGCGCAGCTCCTCGGGCTTCTGCGCGGGCAGCCAGGCACCCTTGCCGTCGCGCCGCGCGCCGACCTTGCTGACGAACACGAGCTGGCTGGGGTACGGGTACAGCGCGCTGCGCAGGATCTCGTTGGCGACGTCGGGCCCGTAATACTGAGCCGTATCGATATGGTCGACACCCAGCTCGACCGCGCGGCGCACCACCGCGAGAGCCTCGGCGCGGTCGCGGGGCGGGCCGAAGGCGCCGCGGCCGGGCAGCTGCATGGCGCCGAACCCGACGCGGTGGACATTGCGCTTGCCCAGCGGGAAGGTGTTCACGGCCCTACCCTACGGCGGCACGCAGTGTCACACGACGAGGTTGAGGCGCCGGTCGGCCGCGCCGATGCTCACCCGCTGCCTCCACGACACAGCGCCGCCTCGCGCGGCCCGGGTAGTCCGGGCGCGCCGGCGCGCTGCTCCGCGTCACCCCACCCGCCGACACCGCGTAGGTCCGGATCGAGGGCCATCGGCAAGGGCGAGTGACGGTGCCGGCGGTGTCCCGCTACGGTCTACGGGCATGAGCTCACCGCAGGAGACCGAAGTCGGTCAGTCCGTTGCGACGCCGGCTCCGGAGCCCACGCCGGCTTGGATCGGCAGCCGGGTCGTGACGCTCGTCGGTGCGCTCGCCGCCTTACTGGCCCTGGCGTTGCCGTGGGCCCGGGAAGACAACACCGTCACGGTGGCCACCGATTTCGGCGGGACCGCCACCCTGCTGCAGCGCGGGGGCGACGTGTGGACCGGGTGGACGCTGCACGGCGCCGGCCGGCTCGACGGGCACCGGCCGGTCACCGTGGCGTTCGCGATGCTGCTGATCACCGCCACGGTGGTGCTGGCGGGCGCGGCCTGGGCGGCGTTCGAGCGGCCGCGGTCGGTCTGGATCGCGCCGACGATGGCGGTGGTGGCGATCTTGACGCTGATCATCAGCGTGCCGGGGCTCGGCGGGGTGGCCGGGCGCTTCGGGTCCGGGCAGGTCACGACCGTCGAGTTCGGGGTGGTGGTGTGGCGGACGGCGCTGGCCGTCGTTGCCGTGGGCGCCGCACGACTGGCGCTGCTGCAAGAGACGAGCCGGCGAAGGGCCCGTTAGTGGGGTTGGCGAGCCGGTGCGTTGCGGTACGCGGCGACGATCGGATCGGTTTCGTCGTCGAACTGGCCGATGACCTGTTCCAGGAGGTCTTCGAGGGCGACCAGGCCGATCGGGCCGTCGTGTTCGGTGACGATGGCGACCTGGGCGCGGTGTTCGCGCATGGAGCGGATCGCCGACAGCGCGCTGCACTGCGCGGGCAGGGTGTACGGGGTGGTCATCAGGTAACCGGCGGTGGCGTCGACGTGGCCGGTGGTGGCTTTGAGCGCGTCGCGGGCGTGCACGACGCCGACGATGTGACCGTTGTCGGTGACGGGGAGCCGGGAGCGGCCGTGCCGCAGGCATAGTTGTTCGACGTCGCGGGCGGTGGCGCCGGCGTGAACGGTGACGACCTGTTCGATGGGGACCATGACCGTGGCGACGGTGGTGTGCTGCAGGGTGAGCATCGCGGTGAGCAGCTGCTCGTCGGAGGCGGGCAGGGTGCCGTGCCGACGCGAGGTCTGCAGCAGGATCAGGAGCTCTTCGGGACCGTGAGCCTGGGCCAGTTCCTCCTGCGGGGTGATCTTGAATAGTCGCAGGGTGGCATTGGCCATGGCGTTCAGCGCGGCGAGGGCAGGACGGGCGAGCCGGGCGAACGCCCGGAACGGCACGGCGAGCAACACCGCCGAACGTTCCGGTTGGGTGATGGCCCACGATTTGGGTGCCATCTCACCCACGACCATGTGCAGGAACACCACCACCGCCAGGGCCAGGATGAACGCGGCGACGTAACTGGCCTGGGACGGCAGCCCGGTGGCGCGCAGCAGCGGTTCGAGCAGGTCGGCCACGGCGGGTTTGGCCAGGGCGCCCAGCCCGAGTGAGCACAATGTGATGCCGAGCTGGGATCCGGCGAGCATGAGCGACAGTTCCCGGTTGCCCGCCAGGGCCGCGCGTGCGGCGGGGGAACCGCCGGCGGCGAGGGCCTCCAGCCGATGACGTTTGGAGGCGACCAGGGCGAACTCGGCGGCGACGAAGAAGGCGTTGAGGGCCAGCAGCGCCAGTGAGGCGACCAGGGCGGTGGTGGGACTCATGACCGCTGCCGCATGGCGACGTGGACGGTGGCGGCGACGTGCCGTTGCACGGTCACGGCGGTCAGCCAGATCGGCTGTGCGAGCAGGTCGGGTCCGGGTTGGGTGGCCAGGTCGACGTGGTCGCCCTCGGTCAGTACCCGGCCGAGGCGGTACAGCATGAGGCCGGAGATCGTGTCGTAGCGCGGATTCGTGGGCAGCCGGATGCCGGTGGCGTCGGCGATCTGGTCCAGCCGCCACCGGCCCGGCACGAGCCAGGATCCGTCAGGTTGGCGTTCGGCGCCGGGTTCGGGCAGGTCGTCCTCGTCGCGGATCTGACCCACGAGCTCCTCGGCGATGTCTTCGAGGCTGATGACGCCGGCGAACCCGCCGTACTCGTCGGTGACGATGGCCAGTTGCCGTCGCTCGACGCGCAGCCGCTCCAGCACCTGGGCGACCTTCGCGGAGGCCGGCACCACGACCGGGGGTGCGGCCAGCTCGCGTACCGGGGTGTGGTCGCGCTGGTCGGGGTCGAGGGTCAGCACGTCGGTGACCGAGACGATGCCGGTGACGTCGTCGACGCCGGCGCCGATGACGGGGAAGCGGGAATGGCCGCTGGACAGCAGTCGCACGAGCCGGCTGGCGGGTTCGTCGGCGTGCATGGTGATCACGTCGACGCGGGGCACCATCACCACGCCTGCGCTGAGGTTGCGGAAGTCCAGGCCGGAGTCGAGCAGCCGCGCGGTGTCGACGTCGAGCTCGCCGCGGTCACGCGCGTCGGCGACGATGCGTTCGAGGTCTTCACGAGTGGCGCCTTGGGGCAGCTCCTCCACCGGTTCGATGCCGGCGCGGCGCAACAGCCGCGTCGCCGCGGCGTCGAAAATTCTGATCAGCGGCCCGGCGACGGCCAGGTACATCAGTGTCGAGCCCGACAGCCACCTGGCCAGCGTGTCCGGCTTGGTGATGGCGAGGTTCTTCGGTGCGAGCTCGCCGAGGACCATCTGCACCACCGTGGCGACCAGCAACGCCGCCACCACGGATATCGACAGGCTCACCGTGCGCGGGACGCCGGCCGACCCGAGCAGCGCGGCCAGCCCTTCGCCCAGGTACGGCTCGGCGACATAACCGGCCAGCAGGGCTGTGACGGTGATGCCGAGCTGCGCCCCCGACAGCATGAACGACAGCCGCTCGGTCACCTTCAACGCTCGCGCCGCCGCGGGGTCACCACCCTCGGCCGCCTGCCGCAGTGCGCCGCGATCCACCGCTACGTAGGCGAACTCCTGCGCGACGAAGTACGCCGTCGCCGCGGTCAACGCCATGATCAGCGCCAGCCCGATCAGCATGAGCGTCACCGGCGTTCACCGGCTCCAGTGCCGTCGGCCGCGGCTACGCGACCATGACGGCGCCGGTCTATGTCGGTCGGGATCACCCACGAAAGAACACTATCACGTGTAACTGTACGGTTACCGTCCCACTACGGACCTCAGGCGCCGGCGGGGTTCTCCATCATCACGGAGCGAACGTGCTGCTCCTTGTGCACTTTTACTCCGTGATCACGGAGAAGCGATTGGGCCGCCCGCATCACGGCTCGCGAGCGCGGCGCCGCTCCTCGGCCGCGCGCTTCTGGTTCTCCCGCAGCCGCTTGTACTGCTCGCGCGCCTCCGGGCTCCAACCCTGGATCGCGCCCTCGACGGTGGCCGGACCGAAGATCCGGAACAGGAAGTGCCCGACACGGTCCTTCTTCGGCTGCGAACGACGCCTGAACGCGAACATGACGATTCCTTCGAGTGCAAATCATTGGTGTGCTAACTATTGGTGTACCGCTAGTATGGCAGCGACCAACACCTTCGGGAAGGGCGGGGCACGTGGCCGAGGACGCGGCAGCCGCGGTACGGATTCCTGATCCGCTGGCCCTGGAGCATCAGGTCTGCTTCGCGCTCGCGGTGGCATCACGAAACGTCATCGCGCTCTACCGTCCGTTACTGGAGCCGATGGGGCTGACCCATCCGCAGTACCTCGTGATGCTGGCGCTGTGGCAGCACGCACCGCTGTCGGTCAAGGACCTCAGCCGCCTGCTCCAGCTCGACCCGGGCACCCTGTCACCGCTGCTCAAACGGCTGGAGTCGGCCGGACTCATCCACCGGCGGCGGGCGCCGCACGACGAACGCGTCCTGGAAGTCACGCTCACGGAGCCCGGACGGGCGCTGCGCGCGGACGCGGAGCGCATCCCGCCGGCCGTGGTGGAGCGCCTCGGCATGCCGCTGGAGGAGTTGCTGCAGTTGCACGCAGCCCTGACGAGGGTCATCGAGATCACGACAACCTAGTCGAAAGCCCTTACGCCGCCTCAGTACCGCGGGATTCGTACAGCTCCGGCTGGGTCTGAACCGCACCGACCTGCGCTGCCTCGAGCTGCTGTTCGGCCCGGAGGCGACGCCCCTGTCACCGGGCGAGCTGGCGGCCGCGGCGGGCATGACGACCGGCGGCGTGACCACGGCGATCGACCGGCTGGAGCGCTCCGGTTACGTGACACGGGAGCGCGACTCGGCCGACCGCCGGCGGGTCACCGTGCGCCCCACCGCACTCGCGGAGCGTGCCGTGATCGAGATGTACGGCCCAGTCGTCAGCGAGGGCAACGCGTACCTGCGGCGATTCGACGACGCGATGCTCGCGGGGATGATCGAGGTGCTCGAGTTCGCCACCCGGCAGCACCTCGACCACGCCGCGCGCCTGGCGGAATCCTGACGTCCGGGCATCGCCGCCGCGATATTGACAGCTGCTGGGCGCGGTCGGGCGGTACTGTGCGCAGCCGTGAACGAGGTCGCGCAAGGGACCGTGGCGCCCGGGTTCGAGAGCGTCGCCGAGACGTTTCGCGGGCTGGTCGGGTCCGGGGCGGAGAGCGGTGCCTCTGAGGCCGCGATCGTGGTGCTGACGGGGTGCGCCCGCCGTCAGAGGCCGCCGGCGACGCGGAGGGTGGCGCCGGTCGCATACGAGGCGGCGGGGCTGAGCAGCCAGGCGATGGCCTCCGCGATCTCGTCCGGCGTGCCCAGCCGCCCGACGGGAATACGGGACACGACGTTGGCGGCGCGGTCCGGGTCACCGGTCTGCTCGTGGATCTCGGTGTCGACGAAGCCGGGCGCGACGCCGTTGACCCGGATGCCGTCGGCCGCGAGCTCCTTGGCCAGCCCGAGGGTGAGCGCGTCGACGGCGGCCTTGCTGGCGGCGTAGTGGATGTAGTTGCCGGGGCTGCCGAGGGTGGCGGCGCTCGAGGACACGTTGACGATCGCGCCGCCACTGGTCATCACCCGCGCCGCCTGCCGCGCGCACAGGAACGCCCCGATGACGTTGACCTCCATGACCCGGCGCAGCTCGCCGGCCCGCACGTCGGCCAGGCGCCCCAGGGTGGAGGCGATGCCGGCGTTGTTGACCAGCCCGGTGACCGGGCCGAGGCGCTCGGCCGCCGCGTCGAACAGCGCGACGACGTCGTCCTCCACCGCGGTGTCGGCCCGCACCGCGATCGCGCGGCCGCCCAGCGCCGCGACGGCGTCGACGACGCCATGCGCCGCCCCGGCCGCGCTGCGATACCCGACGACGACCCGGTGCCCGTCACGCGCGAGCCGCAGGCACGTCGCCGCGCCGATCCCCCGGCTGCCGCCGGTCACGATGGTCACCTGCTCCATGGCTCGAATCTACCGGTCGGGGGGCGGCCGGGGGCGTGCCGGCGCCGGGCGGGTTCCCCTTACACCAGCTGCGGGTAGAGCGCCTCCGGTGCGGCGGACAGGCCGCGCTTGACATTGCGGCTGACCTCGTCGGCGAGCACCTCGAACGCGTCCGCCTCGACCCCGTCGAAGGCGAGCCGGGCGACCTCGGTGGCGGACACCTTCACGCCCTCGATGCCCGCGGTCATGTCGGTGTCGATGTACCCGACGTGCAGGCCGGTCACCCCGGTCCCCTGCGGCGCCAGCTCCAGCCGGAACCCGTTCGTCGCCTGCCAGGCGGCGGCCTTGGACGCGCTGTACGACGTGCCCTGGCTGATCCACGACAGCACCGAGTGCACGTTGAGCAGGTGCCCGCCGCCGTTGGCCGCGAGGATCGGGGCGAAGGCGCGGGTGACGTGGATCGTGCCGTAGAAGTTCGTCTCGAACTCGCTGCGGATGTCGGCGATGGCTCCGTTGAGCATGCTCGCGCGCATGCTGATGCCGGCGTTGTTCACCACCAGGGTCACGTCCTGCGCCTCGCCGGCCGCGTGCAGTACCGAATCCGGATCCGTGACGTCGAGGGCGAGTGGTGTGGCGCCGGGCGTGCTCACGGACCGCGGGTCGCGGGCGGCGGCGTAGACCTTGCGGGCGCCGCGGGCCAGCGCCTCCTCCACGAACGCCCGTCCGAGTCCCCGGTTGCCGCCCGTGACCAGGACGACGGCGTTTTCGAGCTGCATCTGAACCTCCTGAGATTGCACGGACCCACTTCCCCGATCCGGCCGGGACATGCCGCCCCGCGAGCGCATCCTGCCCGTGAGGGATGCGGGTTACCGGGCCAGGCGCAGCTGGGCGGCGAGCGCGACGAGCGCGGCCACGATGATCGCGCCGCCGTACCACAGCACGGTGTTGAGCAGACCCAGCGGCGCGACGAGCTGGCCGGCGAGCATGGCCGGCACGCCGAAGGACAGGTAGGCGACCAGGAACACCGCGGCGAACAGGCCCGCCCGCTGGTGGGCCTCGGCGAGCGGGCCGACCGTGCGCAGGGCGCCGGAGAAGGTGGAGCCGAAGCCGGCCCCGCCCACCAGGCCGCCCACCCACAGCAGTGGCAGGGTGACCGTGCCGATGCCGGCGAGCACGATCGCGGCGCCGGCCAGGACTGCGACGGTGCCGAACCGGACGACGGGGCGCGCGGGATACCGGCTGAGCAGGTAGGCGGCGGTCGCGGCGGCGGCCGGCGGCAGGAACGCGGTCACGCCGTTGAGCAGACCGCTGTCGTGATGGAACACGTCGCGCAGGATGCTCGGCGACAGGCCCATGAACAACCCGGCCAGCATCCAGGAGGCCAGGTGCGCCGGGGCGGCGGCCAGGAAGTCCGGGCGGGCCGGCCGCGGTACCGACACCTGGGGCCGCAGCGCGGCGACGGCGCCCGGGCGGCGGCTGACCGTCTCGGCCGACAGCGCCGCGGTCAGGGTGCCCAGCGCCATGATGACGGCGAGGCTGGTGAAGACGATGAGGTTCGCCTCGTGCGTGAACTGCACGGCGGCGCCGGTGAGCAGGGCGCCGAGGCCGAGGCCGCCGGCGGGGGCGACGGCGCCGAGCGTGCCGCCGAGCCGCTTGTGCCCCGGCGGCGCGAGCTCGACCAGGGCGGCGGTGAACGCGCTGCTCGCGGCGCCGGTGGCGACGCCCTGCACGATCCGGGCGGCGATCACCCAGCCGATGCCGGGCGCGACCACGAACATGAGCATCGCGGCCAGCTCGACGGCGAGCGCGCCGATGAGCACCGGGCGGCGCCCGACGTGGTCGGACAGGGAGCCGACGACGAGCAGCGAGGCGAGCAGGCCGAAGGCGTAGGCGGCGAACGCCACCGTCAGCACCCAGGGCGCGAAGCCCCACTCATGCTGGAAGAGGACCAGCAGGGGCGTGGGCGCGCCGGCCGCGAGATACAGGGACGCGAAGGCCAGCGCGGCGCCGGCGAACGCCACGCCCGGCGGAAGGGTCCGGCGCCGGCCGGTGACGAGCGGGCGATCGAGTGTTGCGGTGGACATCGCGCGACTCCTAAAGCAAAGATTCTTGCGTTAGGCTGAACGTACGCCATATCCCGGGCGTTAAAGCAATGATATTTGCTTTAGTTAGGAGGGTCACATCATGTCTGCCCCTGTGCGCCGCACCGGCGGGCGCAGCGCCGCCGTGCTGTCCGCGATCCGGTACGCCGTGGAGGATCTCGTCCGCGAGCGCGGGGCGGAGAAGGTCACGATCCCGATGGTCGCCGAGCGCGCGGGCGTCAACCCGACGAGCATCTACCGCCGCTGGGGCGACGCGCCGGCGATGCTCAACGACATCGCGACGTACCGCCTCGACCCGGACCGGTCGCTGCCGCGGACCGGCGACCTGCGCGCCGACCTGGCCGCGTGGGCCGGCGAGATCGTCGAGCACTACCGCAAGCCGCTCAACGCCGCGATCCTGCGCGGCGGCACCCCGACGGCCGGCGAGCGGGAGACCGACTGCCTGCGCAACCGCCGCACCGAGGCGTTGCAGATCGTCGAGCGGGCCGGGGCCGCGCACCCGCTCACCGCCGACGAGGTGATCGACCAGCTCATCGCGCCGATCGTCTACCGGGCCATCTTCCTGCCGTGGACCCTCGACGAAGACCTGGCGGCCCGCCTGGTCGACCGGCTGCTGCCCGCATAGCGTTGGCGACATGAGTCGCCCACAGCTGATCCCAGGCCCCGACCACCCGATCACCGTCGAACCCGCGAGCGTGCGAGTCGTGGTGCGCGCCGGCGAGCACGTCGTCGCCGACACCACGGACGCGCTCGCGCTGCAGGAGTCGACCTATCCGGTCGTGTATTACGTCCCGCCGGCCGACGTCGACCAGAGTCTGCTGCGACGCACCGAGCACGGCACGTACTGCCCGTACAAGGGCGACGCGTCCTACTACTCCGTCGTCACGCCGGACGCGACGATCGAGAACGCGGTGTGGAGCTACGAGGAACCGTACCCGGCCGTGGCGCCGATCGAGAAGCGAGTCGCCTTCTACACCGACCGCCTCGAGGTCACGGTCGTCTCCGCCTCCTGAACCGTCCACTGTCCGGTTCTCGATAGATCCGGCGACTTCTCGCCGGATTTATCGCCTATGTCACCACTTCTCGTCTCCATCTCCTTCGGTCGATGTCAACCTGGGCCGCCTCCGGCCACGTCTACGGTTCGGGCCCGTCAAGCCGGGAGTGCGGATTCGCTCGTCCGGACAATGCGGGCAATACCGGCCAAGGGGTTTTGCGCAGCGGCCCCGGGTGGGTACCGTTCGCGAACGGGGGAGGACACAAACATGTTGAGTCGTCGCAAGATCCTGACCGCAGGCGCCGGAGTCGCCGCGGCCGCCGCGCTCGCCGCGTGTGACAACGACACCAAGGGCAAGGCCTCGTGGGCGTCGAACGGGTCGTCGCCGGGTGCCGGCGGCGACGGGACCGACGGGGGTGGCGGTGGCGGCACGCCGGCCAAGGTCACCGTCACGCCGGCCGCCGACAGCAAGGAGGTGCCGCCCACCAGCCAGGTCACGGTCGCGATCGAGAACGGCACCCTCAACACGGTCACCGTGGCGGCCAACGGCAAGAACCTCGACGGCAAGCTCGCCGACGACAAGCACAACTGGACCTCGACGGGGACGCTGACGTATGGGCAGACATACACGGTGACCGTCGCCGGCGTCGATGCGGCCGGCAAGGACGTCAACGAGACCAGCAGCTTCACCACGCTCAAGCCCAGCGCGGTCGCCTCGATCACGTTCCAGGCCAACCCGATGCTCGCGCTGAAGAACGGCGCCACCTACGGCGTCGGCCAGCCCGTCATCGTGTTCTTCAACAAGACCGTCAGGGACCGGGCCGCCGCCGAGAAGGGGATGAAGGTGACCTCCTCGCCCGGCGTCGAGGGCAAGTGGCACTGGGTCAGCGACCAGAGCGCGCACTGGCGCCCGGAGAAGTACTGGGCGAAGGGCACCACCGTCAAGGTCGCCGTCAACCTTCTCGGGGTCGACCTGGGCAACGGGGTGTACGGCGGGGGCAACTTCTCCGCCAACTTCTCGATCGGCCCGTCCCGCATCGCCATCGCCGACTCCAGCACGCACCAGATGGAGTGCTACATCGACGGCCAGATGGTGAAGAAGATCCCGGTCAGCCTGGGCAAGGGCGGGACCACGACCGGCTCCAAGGGCGAGACGATCGACTTCTTCACCCGCTCCGGCGTGCACGTGCTGATGACCAAGGAGCCCCTCGTCACGATGAGCTCCGCCAGCTACGGCATCACCGACAAGAGCAACCCGAACTACTACGAGGAGAAGATCCGGCTGGCGTGCCGGATCTCGCTGTCGGGCGAATACGTGCACCTGGCCGACTGGAACATCCCCTCCCACGGCAAGGCCAACACCTCCCACGGCTGCGTCAACGTGGGCCCGGCCAATGCGCAGTGGTTCTACGACACGTTCGACACCGGCGACATCGTCGAGGTCCGCAACACGCCCAAGCAGATGCTCCTCACCGACGGCCTCGGCGACTGGAACGTGCCCTGGGCCCAGTGGTGATCCGGGCCTGAGCCTCAGACGTCGTCGTCGATGAGGCCGTAGGGGGGCTGGTCGGCGCGGCGTGAGTAGCGCACGATCACGTCGTCGGCGGCGGTCGGGGGCGGGGCGTTGTCGGCGACGACGACCTGCGCGCCGACGCCGCGGCCGGCCAGCCAGGCCTCGATGTGCCGGTAGACGCGCTCGATCGTCTGGCCGTCCTCGAGGTCGCCGAGCGCGCCGAGGTTCTTCTGCGGGCTGTCCAGCAGCAGAAACCCGGGGTGCGACGAGCGGGTCTCCCAAGCGGTCTCGAACATCGCCAGCTGCCAGGCGAGGGCGATGAGGGTGCGGCCGCCGGAGGACGCGACGGTGTAGGGCTCGCCCCGCACGTACGGCGTGAGGTCCTCGGCCAGGTAGGCGTCGGCGAGCTTCGGATACCGGAACTCGCGCAGGATCTCGCGGTAGCGCTCGCCGACGCGGCGCACCACGGCGGCGCGGTCGGCACGGCGGGACTGCGGGCCGGCCG
>NZ_JBEPDB010000080.1:0-4373 GCF_040300025.1 Dactylosporangium sp. NPDC000555
CACGACCCGGGCCGGGCTCACCGGCTACACGGTCACCGCGTCGCCGGGCGGCGCCTCGTGCACGACCGCCACCACCGGCTGCACCGTCTCGGGCCTTGCCGCCGGTACCTCGTACACGTTCACGGTCGTCGCCACCGGGCCCGGCGGCACGTCGGCGGCGAGCGCGCCGTCGACGCCGGTGATCCCCGGGCCGCCCGGGACCCCGACCGGCGTGACCGCAACCGGCGGCGCCGGCAGCATCACCGTGTCCTGGACCGCCCCGGCGAACCCGGGCGGCGGCATCGACCACTACGCGGCCACCGCCTCGCCCGGCGGGTCGGCCTGCACCACCACCGGCACCAGTTGCACGATCACCGGACTGTCCGCCGGCGTGGCGTACACCGTCAGCGTGGTCGCCGTCGGCATCGGCAGCACCGGCGCCTCCGCACCCGGGTCCGGCGGCTCCCCGGCCACACCGGGCGCGCCTGACGCGCCCCTGGCCGTTGCCGCCGTTCCCGGCGACGGCAGTGCCACGGTGTCGTGGACCGCGCCGGTCGTCGTGCGGGCCGGCCTCACCGGCTACACGGTGACCGCCTCGCCGGGTGGCGCGACGTGTACCACCGTCGGCACGTCGTGCACCGTCGCCGGCCTCACCGGCGGTATGACCTACACGTTCACGGTCGTGGCGACCGGCCCCGGCGGTACCTCCGCCGGTAGCCTGCCGTCGCTGCCGATCGTCCCCGGCCCGCCGGGTGCGCCGACCGGGGTGAGCGTCGTCGGCGGTGCCGGCACCGCCGCCGTGACCTGGTCCCCGCCGGCCAACGCCGGTGCCGGCATCGCCGGCTACACCGTCACCGCGTCGCCGGGCGGCGCCGGCTGTTCCGTGCCCGCTCCGGGCACCGGTTGCCTCCTCACCGGCCTGACCGACGGCACCACCTACACCGTGACCGTCGTCGCCAACGGCGTGCCGGGCACCGGCGACTCCGCGGCCGGTGGTCCGGTGACCGTGCAGCCCGGCCCGCCCGACGCACCGACGTCGGTCACCGCCGCCCCGGGCAGTGGCAGTGCCACGGTGTCGTGGACCGCGCCGGCGACGGCCAGGGCCGGCGTCACGTCGTACACGGTCACCGCGTCGCCCGGCGGCGCCACCTGTACCAGCACCACTACCACGTGCACCGTGAGCGGTCTCGCCTCCGGTTCCGCATACACGTTCACGGTCGTGGCGACCGGCCCCGGCGGCGCGTCGCCGGCCAGCGCCCCGTCGCCGCCGGCGACACCCGGCCCGCCGGGCGCTCCGACCGGGGTGACCGTCACCGGTGGCAACGGCGGCGCGAGCGTGTCGTGGACCCCGCCGGCCAACGCCGGCGCCGGCATCGCCGGCTACACCGTCACGGCCACACCGGGCGGGGCGACCTGCACCACGACCGGCACCGGCTGCACGATCACCGGTCTGGGCAACGGCGTCGGCTACGTCTTCGCCGTTGTCGCCAACGGCACCGGCTCGTCCGGCGACTCCGTCCCGGCGGTGAGCGGCTTCACGCTCGTCGGGCCGCCCGACGCGCCGGCGGGCGTGGTCGCACTGCCGGGTGACGGCCGCGCCACCGTGTCGTGGACCCCGCCGGTGATCGTGCGGGCCGGCGTCACGAGCTACACCGTCACCGCGTCGCCGGGCGGCGCCACCTGCACCACGTCCGGGACCACCTGCACGGTCACCGGCCTCACCGGCGGCATCGCGTACACGTTCACCGTCGTCGCCACCGGCCCCGGCGGCAGCTCCGCGCCCGGCGGCCCGTCGATCCCGGTGCGCCCGGGCCCGCCCGGCGCGCCGACCGCCGTGACGGCGGCTGCCGGCAGCGCCAGCGCGACCGTCAGCTGGACCGCGCCCGCCGGCGCCGGCATCGGCGGATACACCGTCACCGCGTCGCCGGGCGGCGCCACCTGTACGACCGTCGCGACCAACTGCACGGTCACCGGCCTCGCCGATGGCACCGCGTACACGTTCACCGTCGTCGCCGACGGCCTGCCCGGCACGGGCACGTCGGCCGCGAGCGACCCGTCGGCCCCGGTGACGCCGGGCGCCCCCGACGCCCCGACCGGCGTCACCGCGACCGCCGGTCCGAACTCGGCCGCGGTCGGCTGGACCGCACCGGCCGACGCGCGGGCCGGCGTCACCGGTTACGTCGTGACGGCCTCGCCGGGCGGCGCGACCTGCGCCACCGCGACGCTCTCCTGCACCGTCACCGGCCTGGCCGGCGGTACCGCGTACACCTTCACGGTCGTGGCCACCGGGCCCGGCGGCACCTCGCCGGCCAGCGACCCGTCGACGCCGATGACGTCCGGACCGCCGGACGCGCCCACCGGGACGTCGGTGTCCGCCCTCGGCGGCGGCGACGCGCTGGTCAGCTGGACCGCGCCGGGCAACGCCGGCGCCGGCATCGACCACTACGTCGTCACCGCGACGCCGGGCGGCGCCGGTTGCTCGACGAGCGGCACCAGCTGCACCGTCAGCGGCCTGTCGAGCTCGACCGGCTACCTGTTCACCGTCGTCGCGGTCGGCACCGGCTCGACCGGTACCTCCGTGTCCGGCACACCGGCCGTGCTCGCCCCGGTTGCCGCGCCGGACGCGCCGACAGCCGTGACCGCCGTGGCCGGCGACGGCTCCGCCGCGGTGTCGTGGACCGCACCGGCCGTCGTCCGCTCGGGCGTGACCGGCTACCTGGTCACGGCCTTCCCCGGCGGGCAGGCCTGCGCCACCGTCGGCGCCGCGGCCACCGGCTGCACCGTCGCCGGCCTCACGCCCGGCACCTCGTACACCTTCACCGTCGTGGCCACCGGCCCGGGCGGCAGCTCCGCCGCCAGCGACCCGTCGAACCCAGTCACCCCCGGGCCGCCCGGCGTGCCGACCGGCGTGACCGTCCAGGCCGGCAGCGGCCGGGCGACCGTGTCGTGGACCGCCCCGCCGAACACCGGCGCCGGCATCGACACCTACACCGCCACCGCTAGTCCCGGCGGCGCGTCCTGCACGACCAGTGGCACCTCGTGCGTCATCACCGGCCTCACCGACGGCCTGCCGTACGTCTTCACCGTCGTCGCGCACGGCAGCGCCGGCACCGGCGACTCGGCGGCGAGCATCCCGGCCGGCGCCACGACCGGTGCCCCGAGCGCGCCGACCACTGTCACCGTCACCCCCGGCGACCGATCGGTGGCCGTGTCGTGGACCGCGCCGGCCGACGCGCGGGCCGGCGTCACCGGCTACGTCGTGACGGCCTCGCCGGGCGGCGCCACCTGCGCCACCGCCGGCACCGGCTGCACCGTGACACTGCTGAGCCCGGGCACCGCGTACACCTTCACGGTCGTCGCGACCGGCCCCGGCGGGGCGTCGCCGGCCAGCGCACCGTCTGCCGCGGCGACGCCCGGGCCGCCGGGCGCTCCGACCGGCGTCACCGTCGCGGCCGGCGACGGCACCGCCTCCGTCAGCTGGACCCCGCCGGCCGACGCCGGCGGCGTCGACCACTACGTCGTCACCGCGACGCCGGGCGGCGCGACCTGCGCCTCCAGCGCCACGACGTGTACGGTCACCGGCCTGACCAACGGTGTGCCGTACCTCTTCGCGGTCACCGCCGTCGGCACGGGCGGCACCGGCACCTCGTCGCCGGCCCTTACCGCGGCGCAGGTCGTCCCGGGCCCGCCCGACGCCGCCACCGGCGTGACCGCGGCCGCGGGCGACCGCAGTGCCACCGTGTCGTGGACCCCGCCGGGCATCCTGCGCGCCGGCGTCACCCAGTACGTCGTGGTGGCCACACCGGGCCTGCGCACCTGCCTCACCACCGCGACCTCGTGCGTCGTCACCGGCCTGACCTCCGGCACGTCGTACACGTTCACCGTGCTCGCGACCGGTCTCGGCGGCGACGCGCCGATCAGCGCCCCCAGCGCCGCGGTGGTGCCCGGTCCGCCGGGCGCGCCGAGCGCCGTCACCGCGACCGCCGGGCCGTCGTCGGCGACGGTGAGCTGGACCGCGCCGTCGAACCCGGGTGCCGGCATCGACCACTACACGGTCACGGCGACGCCGGGCGGCGCCACCTGCACCACGACCGGAACCAGTTGCACGGTCACCGGCCTCGCCGCGGGTACGTCGTACACGTTCACCGTCACCGCGGTCGGCTCCGGCGCGACCGGCGTCTCCGCGCCGGGCGTGACCGGGGGTCCGGTCGACCCCGGCCCGCCCGGCGCGCCCGGCACCGCCGTCGCCGTCGCGGGCGACCGCAGCGCCACAGTGAGTTGGACCGTGCCGTCCAACGCGGGTGCCGGCATCGACCACTACACGGTCACGGCGACGCCGGGCGGCGCCACCTGCACCACGACCGGAACCAGTTGCACGGTCACCGGCCTCGCCG
>NZ_JBEPDB010000080.1:4472-43378 GCF_040300025.1 Dactylosporangium sp. NPDC000555
GCGGGTACGTCGTACACGTTCACCGTCACCGCGGTCGGCTCCGGCGCGACCGGCGTCTCCGCCCCGTCGGCAGCCACCGCGCCGGTCGTGCCCGGGCCGCCCGGCGCGCCCGGCAACGTCGCCGCGACGGCCGGCGCCGGCCAGGCGACGGTCGTGTGGACGCCACCGGTGGGTGGCGCGGCCGTCGGCAGTTACCTCGTCACCGCCTCGCCCGGCGGTGCCACCTGCACCACCGGCCTCACCGCGTGCACCGTCACCGGCCTCACCGACGGCGTGGCCTACACGTTCACCGTTGTCGCGACCGGCACCGGCGCCACCGGCACCTCGGCGCCCGGCACGACCGCCGGTCCCGTCGTGCCGGGCCCGCCGGGTGCACCGACCGCCGTCGTCGCCCTGGCCGGCAGCGGCTCGGCGACGCTCAGCTGGATCGCACCGGCCCAGGCCGGCGCGGGTGTCGCCGGCTACACGGTCACCGCGAGCCCGGGCGGCGCGACGTGTACGACCACCGGCACCACGTGCGTGGTGAGCGGCCTGAACGGCGGCACGAGCTACACGTTCACCGTCGTGGCCAACGGCATCAGCGGCGACTCGCCGGCCAGCGCGCCGTCGGTCGCGGTGCTGCCCGGTCCGCCCGGTGCGCCCGGCGCCGTCACCGCCGTCGCCGGCGACACGACGGCCACCGTCACCTGGAACCCACCCGTCAACCAGGGTGCCGGCGTCGACCACTACACGGTCACCGCTTCGCCGGGCGGCGCCACCTGCACCACCGTCGCGAACAGTTGCACGGTCACCGGCCTGGCCAACGGCACACCGTACACATTCGCGGTCGTGGCGGGCGGCGTCACCGGTACCGGCGACTCGGCGCCCGGCACCACGACCACCCCGGTCGTTCCCGGACCGCCCGGCGTCCCCGGCGGGGTCACTGTCGCCGCCGGTGACGGCACCGCGGTCGTATCGTGGACCGCGCCCGCGGGCGGCGCCGCGATCACCGGCTACACGGTCACCGCAGCGCCCGGCGGGCAGACGTGCACGACGAGCGGGACCACGTGCACGGTGACCGGCCTGACCAACGGCGTCGCGTACACCTTCACCGTCGTCGCCGGCGGTCCCGGTGGCACGTCCGCCGGCAGCACCGCCACCGCGCCGGTCACGCCCGGCCCCGCGGACGCGCCGACCGCGGTGACCGCCGTCGCCGGCAACGGCGAGGCGAGCGTCTCCTGGACCGCGCCGGCCGGGCGGGGCGCGGGGATCACGCGGTACCACGTCGTCGCCGCACCCGGCGGGGCGAGCTGCACGACCACCGGCACCGGATGCGTCGTCACCGGCCTGGCCAACGGGACCGCCTACACCTTCACCGTCGTGGCCGACGGCCCCGGCGGCGTCTCGCCGGCCAGCCAGCCGTCCGCTCCGGCGATACCCAGCGCCGGAGCGCCCGGCTCGCCGACCGACGTCACGGTCGAGCCCGGCACCGGCAGCGCCACGGTCACCTGGACGGCACCGGTCGTCACCGGCAGCGGCGTCACCGGCTACACCGTCACCGCCTCACCGGGCGGCGAGACCTGTACCACCACCGGAACCAGTTGCACTGTCACCGGCCTCACCGACGGCACGCCGTACACGTTCACCGTCGTGGCCAGCGGCCCCGGCGGGACGTCCGCGCCGAGCATGCCGTCGGCGGCGCAGGTGACGGGACCGCCGCCGGCCCCGGTTTCCGTCAGTGTCACGCCCGGCGACCGCCAGCTCGGCGTGCAGTGGACGCCCGGCGCGATCGGGGCGGGTACGACCGGTGTCACCGGCCACACCGCGACGGTCACGCCCGGCGGGCAGTCCTGCTCGGCGTCCGGGGCCGCGACACACTGCACGATCACCGGGCTGGCGAACGGTACGCCGTACATCGTGTCGGTGGTGGCGACCGGACCCGCCGGCACCTCGGCGCCGACCGTCGCCACCGCGAAAGTCACCGGGCCGCCCGGTAAGCCGGGCGACCCGGACGCGAGCGCCGGGGCGTCGTCGGCGGCCGTGGTCTGGACCGCGCCCGCCACGACCGGCGCGGGCGTCAGCTACTACGTGGTCACGGCCGTTCCCGGCGAGCAGACCTGCACCACCAGCGGCACCAGCTGTGTCGTCGGCGGGCTGACGCCGGGCACCGCGGTGACGTTCAGCGTCGTCGCGTACGGCCCGGGCGGCGTCTCCGCCCCGGCGACCGCGGGACCGGTCCTGCCCGGCCCGCCGGCCCGGCCGGCCGACGTCACCGCCATCGCGGGCAACGGCTCGGCGACCGTCACGTGGGACGTGCCCGCCGACAGCGGCGCGGGCGTCGATGTCTCCACCGTCACCGCGTCGCCGGGCGGCGCCTCGTGCACCACGTCCACGCGGTCGTGCACGGTCACCGGCCTCACAAACGGCACGCAGTACACGTTCACCGTCGTCGCCCACGGCATCGGCGCCACCGGGTCGTCCGCGGCCAGCGCGCCGTCCGCGGCGGTCCGGCCGAGCGCGGGCCTGCCCGGCCCGGTCACCGGCGTCACCGTCACGGCCGGAAACCGGTCGGTCCTGGTCAGCTGGAGCCCGCCGGTGGTCACCGGCGACGGCATCGACCACTACGACGTCGTCTCCGACGACGGGCAGCGCTGCACGACCACGGACACCAGCTGTACCGTCACCGGTCTCACCAACGGGCGCGCTTACCGCTTCGTCGTCCGGGTCATCGGCATCACCCGGCCCGACACGCCGGTCCCCTCGCCCATGACCCCGGTCGTCATCCCGCTCGCCACGACACCGAGCGTCCCGACCGCGGTCACGGCAAGCGCCGGCATCGCCGCCGCGACCGTCACCTGGACCGCGCCGACCGGCGGCCCCGCGATCACCGGCTACACCGTCACCGCGGCGCCCGGCGGCCTGACCTGCGACACGACCGGCGCGACGACCTGCCTGGTCGCCGGTCTCACCAACGGCCAGGCGTACACGTTCACGGTCGTCGCGCACAGCGCCGGTGGCGACTCGGGGCCCAGCGTGCCGTCGAACACCGTCATCCCGAACCCGCCGGTCGACCCCTCGAGCACCGTGCCGCGCGCACCGGCCGGGGTGACCGCCGTGCCCGGCAACGGCCAGGCCGCTGTCGGCTGGACGCCGGCCACGGGCGGCCCGGCCGTGACGAGCTGGACCGTCACCTCGGTGCCAGACGGACGGACCTGCACGACGACGGGGACGACCTGCACCGTCGCGGGGCTCACCAACGGCCGCGCGTATCGGTTCACCGTGGTCGCCCACGGCCCGGGCGGCGACTCGCCGCCGAGCGCGCCGAGCACACCGGTGTACCCGAGCGCGGCGCCGCAGCCGCCGACGGACGTGACGGTCACGGGCCGATACAGCGGCCTGGTCGTGCAGTGGACGCCGCCCACCGACGCGGGCTCCGGCATCAGCCACTTCACCGCGACGTCCACCGCCGGCAACGGCCGCTGCGCCACCACGACGCCGGCCGAGGTCCGGTGCACGATGTTCGTGCCGATCGGCGCCGCGTACGACGTGGTCGTCGTCGCGAAGGGCCTGCACGGCCAGGACTCGGCGCCGGTGACGGCGGTCGCCCACACCCGCCCGACGTTCCCGCCGATGCCGCCGCAGGCGCCGACCCTGACCAACGCCGACAGGCTGGACAGCAACCTCGGCAACGGCGACATCACCGTCATGCCGGGCGAGCCGATCACGCTCATCGGCCACGGCTTCGCGCCGAACTCGTCCGTGCGCTTCGGCGCCTACTCCACCGGCGCCACCGCGACGAACAGCGCCTCGGTGGCGTCCGTCGACGATGCCACCGACGACGCCATAGGCGCGCCGGCCGCCGGCGTCCGGCTCGACATCCTGGGCACGCCGACGGTGGACACCGGCGGCACCGTGGTCCTGGACACCACGGCGCCGATGATCGAGAACTCCGGCGAGGAGCTGGCGTTCGTCGCCCAGGGCGTGGCACCGGACGGGTCGACCCGGCTGCTGGTGCTGTGGGCCAGGCGGATCGGTACCCCGGCGCCGCCCGCGGTGCCGCCGGTCACGCCGACCGACCCGATCACGGGCCCGGTCACGAGTCCGGTCGTCAGTCCGGTGACCGACCCGTCGGATCGCCCGCGCACCCCGCACCGGACCGAGCGCCGGGGTGCGGGCGGCCCGGCATCGGACTCGCTCGCGGCGACCGGGCCGCCGGTGACCCATCTGGCGCTGGTGGGTGTACTGCTGCTGCTCGCCGGCCTGGCCACCGCCCAGCTCGGCGGAGACGCGCCAGGGGGACCGTCAGCCGCGTTCGGCCGGCGGGCGGCCGTCCCACTTCCATGAGGTGCGGAGCGGGACGCCGGGGAGCTCGCCGCGGCCCGTGGCCCACAGCAGGGCCGCCCAGGGGTCCGGGTGCGGTGGCACGTCCGTGAAGAGGCGGTCGAGGACGGCCTGGCAGAGGTGGGGCGGGGGAGTCCACGGGCGGTCGACCGTGTCGGCCACGTCCCAGGCGTGGACCAGGACCTCGATCACGCCCATCGCGGCGAAGCCCTCCGGGTCGCTGAGGCCGTCCGGGTGCCAGCCGCGGCGGGTGGGCGGGGCCGCGTCGACCACGCCGGCGAGCATGGCGGCGCACGCCTCCAGGGTGCGCAGCAGGCCCAGGGTGCCGGCGGAACGCTCGACGAAGATCGTGCTCGACGGGCCGCCCGCGCGCATCTCGCGCCAGACGAACGGGAGGTAGGACTCCTGCGGGCTGTCGGACGGGGCGATCTGCCCGGCGTACGCGAACAGGTCGTCGGCCATGTGCTCGACCGTCTCCCAGCACGACCACGACAGGGTGCCGGCCGGGCGGTCCCAGCCGTCGTCGGGGACGTCGCCGAACGCCTGGCGGACCAGCGAGACGGAGGTGAGCACGTCGGTGCCGTTCATCGTCACGGCGCCGACGCTAGCAGGGCGTGGCCGATCTTGTACGCGGCGATACGCGAGTCGCCCCCGTCCGACGCGGCGGCCAGACCGGTCAGGGCCGCTCTCCGTCTCGCCGCGCCGGGAACTCGGGCGGGGATCCGGCCGACGAAGCCCCGCCGGGAGCTTGGTACAGCTCGCGGACAACGGCCTCGATGTCGGGTTCCTCGATGGTGAGGTCGTGCACCTGCGCCGTCGCGGCGACGGCGGCCAGGATCGCGGCGACGGTGGTGCCGCCGGGGGCGAACGACAGGCGCTGGCGCAGGCCGCCGGCCTCGACGCCGACGAGCCTGGTGCCCGGGACCGCGTCGAGCGGGGCGGCCGGCTCGGCGAGGTCGAGCACGAGGATGCGCTCGGCGCCGGCGTGCCGGGCGAGGCCGTCGAGGGTGCCGTCGTACGCGAGCCGGCCGTGGTCCACGAGCAGGATCCGCTCGGTGAGCCGGCGCACGTCGCCCATGTCGTGCGTGGCCAGCAGCAGGCTGGTGCCGAACGCGGCGCGCTGCTCGACTAGGAACGCGCGCAGCCGCTCCTTGCTCAGCACATCCAGGCCGATCGTCGGCTCGTCGAGGATGAGCAGCTCCGGCGCGTGCAGCAGCGCGGCGGCGACCTCGCCGCGGATGCGCTGGCCCAGGGACAGCTGGCGCACCGGAGTGTTCAGGAAGGACACCAGATCGAGGCGCTCGGCGAGCTCGGCCAGCCGCGGGCGGTGGTCGATGCGGTGGATCGCGCCGAGCGCCCGGTAGGAGTCGCGCAGCGGCAGGTCCCACCACAGCTGGCTGCGCTGGCCGAAGACGACGCCGATGCGCCTGGCCAGCCGGCGGCGCTGCCGCAGTGGCTCCAGGCCGCAGGTGCGCACGGTGCCGGAGGTGGGGCGCAGGATGCCGGTCAGCATCTTGATGGTGGTGGACTTGCCGGCGCCGTTCGCGCCGATGTAGCCGACCGCGGCGCCGCGGTCGACGCCGAACGTCAGGCCGTCGACCGCGGCGACCTTCTTGAAGTGCCGCCGAAGCTCGGAAACCTCGATGATCATGATCCCGTCCCGGTGTATCTGCGCAGGCCGGCCCGCCAGCCCAGCAGCGCGATCGCCCACGCCCCGGCGGCGGCCAGGGGCGTGCACCAGCCGATCCAGGGCGGCAGGCCGGGCGGCGGCGGGAGCCGCAACAGGGTGAGGACCGGCAGGTAGGCCACGAACGCGGCCGGGACCACGAACGTGAACAGCGTCCGCAATGGCCCGGGGTAGACACTCGCCGGGAACTGCGACGCGTACTGTCCACCGTAGACGAACGAGGCGGTGACCTCGGCCCCGTCGACGAGCCAGAACTGCACGGCGGCCGCGGCCGTGAACAGCGCGGCGAAGATGGCTGCTCCACACAGGACGGTCAGCGCCACCAGCCCCACGTCCGCCGGGGTCCAGCGGATCCCGATCCCGGCCAGGACCGCTGTGGCAAGGACGGATCCGGCAACGGTACGGCCCAGACGGCGCAACGACAGCTCAGCGCCGATCAACTGGAACAGCACCGGGAGCGGGCGCAGCAGGAAGGCGTCGAACGCCCCGCTGCGCAGGTAGCCGGGCAGCGCGTCGAGGTGGCCGAAGAACAGGTCGGCGAGACTCATCGACACGTGGCCGAGCGCGAAGACCAGCAGCGCCGCCCGCAGCGTCAGCCCGCCCAGCGCCGGGACGCTCGCGAACACCACGTACATCTCGCAGACGCCGCTGACGGTCGCCCCGACGCTGGCGAGCACCTCGATGGCGAACGATCCGCGGTAGGCCGTCTGCGCGCGCACGTGCATGCGGGCCAGCACGAGGTAGGGCTCAACCACCCTGGATCACCAGCCGCCGCGTGCCGAGCGCGAACCCGGCGCGACCCAGGCCGAGCAGCCCGGCGAGCCAGAGCGCCTGGACCACAAGGG
The DNA here is from genome assembly GCF_040300025.1 of Dactylosporangium sp. NPDC000555. NCBI lineage: Bacteria > Bacillati > Actinomycetota > Actinomycetes > Micromonosporales > Micromonosporaceae > Dactylosporangium > Dactylosporangium sp. NPDC000555. The sequence goes on from NZ_JBEPDB010000080.1 coordinate 11,325, forward strand.
TCTGCGCACCCGACCGTCCCATGAGGACGTCGGTCGGCGCCTGCATCATTGACGGGAACGGCGTGGCGGCGGCGATCGCGGCCAGCCACCCGGGGAACCAGTGCACCGGCACGACGAGTCCGCACAGGACGCCGCTGACCACGAGGTACAGCGTCATCGGCCCGCGCAGGTCCAGCAGCCAGAACGCGCTGAGGTTCACCAGCCACCGGCAGGCGAACGACAGGGCGGTGGCGAGGGCGACGCTGGCCAGGCCCAGCGCGTAGGGTGCCGGCGTGTGCGGCAGCGCGAGACCGGTGACGAGCGCGCCGACCACCAGCGGCGGCAGGCCGCGCGGCAGCAGCGCGAACGTGGCCCGGCCGAGGTCGGCGGCGAGGTAGGTGAGCATCGGGTCGGCCGGGCGCGCCAGGTCGATCGCGATGTCGCCGGTGCGCACGCGCTGCGCCAGCTCGTTCCAGCCGAACAGCTGTACCGGGCCGATGAGCGCCTGGCCCAGCCACACGTAGGTGGCGGCGGTGGCCCGGTCGTAGCCGGCGAGCGCGCCGCCGGCGGTGCCGACGACGGCGATCAGCACCGCGGAGCGGATCAGCCCGAAGACGCAGTTGGTGAAGGCGCCGGCGAGCGCCGCCGTCCGGTACGCCGACCAGCGGCGGAAACCCAGCGCGAACAGGGTCGGCCACATGTGCAACTCCCTGCGGGCGGGTGCGGGCGGACGGGCCACGATACCCGCACGGTGGGGATCCGGCCGCCGATTCATTCGCCGCCGGTGCCGTCCAGCGCCGGTGGCGCGACATCGGCGCGGCGACACCACCCGAGCCGGTCGCCGCGCTCGCCGGCGCGGACGGTCGCCCGGACCCCTGCCAGGCGGGCGTGCGCGGCGGCGCCGACGACCGGGACGCGAACGGCGTCGGCCTCGGCGATTCGGTGCTCACCGGCACGACCGGCGCCTGAGTCCCGTGGGTGGCCCGCGGCCGGTTCTGCCGGTCCCCGTCGCCCGACGGTCAGCGCCGCGCCACCACGCCGATGACGAGCACCGGCTTCGGCCCGCCGCCGGTCGCGAGGGCCGGGTAACCGGGCGGCTCCGTTATTCGTGCCTGCTCGGGAACGGTGGCCTGAGCGTGAACGTGGGCCTGTTCGATGTGCTTGGGTGCGCGTTCGGCTTCGTCGGCTGGGTGGTCACCGGCTTCGTGGTCTTCGTCGGCTTCACGGTCGTCGGGACGGCCGGCTCGCCGAGGTCGGCGGGCGCCGGCGGCGGCGGTGGCGTCGACGACGGCCCCGGCTCCGGCGGGTCGGCCGGCGACGACTGCCCGGCGGCCGAGCTCGCGACCGGCGACTCCGGGGTGGCCGCGGCCGGGGTGTCGCCGGCTCCGCCGGTGCTCAGCGCGGCGACGACGAGGCCGATGATGAGCAACAATGCCAGCCCGCCGCCCGCGATCCGGAACATCGTCTTGCGGTCCATCGGGCCGGGCGCGGCGTCGTCCCCGTCCGACTCGGGGCGATCGGGCAGCCGGATCTCGCCGGTGTACTCGCCGGTGTGCTCGCCGTAGATGAACCGGGGCAGTCCGTCGCGCGTGGCATCGTCGTCGTTCATACGCCCGCCTTCAAGCTGGCACAGCCGGCGGCGAACTTCGGGCGACCTCGGAAGCCGACCGTGCGCTGCAAGTGATCCCTGCCGATCTGGACGTGATTCGCACCGCCGCCCGCCGGGCGGGTGGGGCCGCTGACGAGGCGCCGGTCGCTTGACACGCTGGAATCCTAGACGAACGCGAAGAGTTTTCCAGGACCCGGTGCGGTCGCCGGCGATGGTCGCCGCGGTGCTCGCGGCATGTGCCATCGGTCACGGTGTCGCAGGGTCCAGGAGGGATCGGGCGTCAACGAGGAGCCCCGGGCGCCGCGGGTTCTGCTGACCTCCGCGGCGCCCAGGGACTACCGGGTCAGCGCAGCGACGGGAAGCCGCCCAGCGGCTGCTGGCCCGCCTCGGCGCGGATCTGGTCCGCCGCGGCCGCCACCGAACCGGCCGCGGCTACGCGCTCGACCAGCGCCGCCACCACCTTCGGGGTGGCGAAGCTCGTCCCGCTCCAGGCCGCCCAGCCCGACGCGAAGTTCTGGTGGTGGATGAACGTGCTGACGATGTCCTCGCCGGGGGCGACCAGGCTCACCCACGGGCCCCGGTTGCTCCAGGCGCACACGTCGTTGCCGTCGTGGGCGGCCACCGCGAGGACCTGCTGGGCCCACGGGCTGCCGCTGGACGAGAACGCCGCCGGCCAGAACGGGCGGTCCTGGACCCCGTCGTTGCCCGCCGCGGCCACCACGACCCGGCCGGTGCCGGAGAGGAACGCGGAGAGAGCGGCGGAGAGGATCGCGGGCGGCTGGTCGCCGATGGAGAAGCCGCCCAGCGACAGGTTGAGCACGTCGACGTCGGTGAGCGACGTGATCGCGGCGGCCAGGTCGGCCTCGGTGCAGACGCCGAAGGTGTCCAGGACCTTGACGACGCGGATCTGCGCGGCGTCCGTGTGCTGGACGACCACGCCGGCGATGAAGTTGGCGTGGCCGACGTCCGAGTCGAGCTCGCCGTCGTTGTCGCCGTCGAGGACGGTCTCCTGATTCTCGGCGGTCGCGGTGTAGCAGCCGGCCGGCAGCGGGCTGTCGATCCACACCCCGGTGTCCATGACGACCACCCGCACGGAGGATGCGCCCGTGGCCGAAGGGGCAAGCTTGGCCGGCGGGGCGTCGGACGGGACGGGTGGGCCGAACGGGCCGCCGTGCTCGTGCGGCGTTGACGTGAAGACGTGGTTGGGGCCGACCACCGCGCCCGGCAACTGCTCGCGCAGCCGGCGTACGGCGGCGCTGACGTCCAGGCCGCGAGTCCTGAGCCGGCGCAGGCCGGTGTGCGGCTCGTCCTCGGTGATCTCGCTCGCCCGGTGGCCGAGGCCGTTGAGGGTCCGGTGCGCGAGGCCGGCGCCGCGGTCGGCGACCAGGATCTCGTCGGCGACGAACCGCACCGGCCGGCCGGACTGTACTTCGGTGCGCAACCACGGCAGATTGGACAGGCGCGCGGTGCGTGCCTGCTCCCACCGCCGAAGACGATCGTTCGGTACGGACATGACTGCTCCCCAAAACGGATCAACAATGAGGCCGGTGACATGAGTCGCGTTCCCGACCCCGTGATACACATCCGAGCGTTTGGCAGGATGCAACCATGACGGCAGCGTCCGTGCTCCCCGCCGCCGACGAAGATCTTGCACAGCGGCTGCTACCGATTGTCATGGCCGACCCCGTCAAGGCCAAGCACCTCGCCGAGGCGGCGTTGCGCGACGCGCGGCGCGACGGCGACCCGGGCCGCGAGGCGGTGGCGCTGCGCGCGCTCGGCCTGGTCGCCCGGGCCCGCCACGACGCGGCCGGTGCGGCGGAGCACCTGCGCGCCTCGATGACCGTGGCCCGCCGGCACGGGCTGCTGGTGCACGAGGCCGAGGCCCGGATGAGCCACGCGCTGATCCTCGACGATCTCGGGCGGCCGAGCGCGGCGCTCAGGGAGATCAACCGCGCGGTCGCGGAGCTGCACGGTCACCGGCGGGCCCGCGCCACGATGCAGCGGGCGCTGATCCTGCGCCGGCTCGGCTTCGACCACCAGGCGATGCAGTTGTACCGCGGGGCACTGCGCGCCTTTCGCAACTCGGGGGATCAGGTCTGGGAGGCCCGGACCCTGACCAACCGGGGCGTACTGCACGGGTACCGCGGAAACCTCAAACAGGCGGAGAACGACCTGCGCGCGGCCCAGGCGCTCTACAACCGGCTCGGCATGGCCACCGCCGCGGCGCAGGTCGAGCACAACCTGGGCTTCGTCGCGGCGCAGGCGGGCGACGTGCCGACCGCGCTCGCCCGCTACGACCGGGCCCACGACCGGCTCTGGAGCACCGGCGTCGACGCGGTCAGCTTGCTCGACCGGGCCGACCTGCTGCTGTCGGTGCGGCTGCTGCCCGAGGCGCACGCCGCGATCCGGGCCGCGATCGACGCCTGCACCGACGGCCACCTCGACTCGGTGCTCGGCCAGGCGCACCTGATGCTCGCCCGGCACGGCCTGGCCGCCGGCGAGCCGGACCAGTCGAAGGAGGCGGCGGCGGCCGCGCGGCGGGTCTTCCAGCGGCAGGGCCGCACCGTGTGGAGCGCTCGCGCCCGGGTCGCCGAGATCGCCGCGGTCGTCTCGCTCGGCAAGGCCAACCGCGGCACGCTGCGCGAGCTGCGCTCGACCGCCGCGCACCTGCTCGAGGCCGGCTGGCTGCAGCCCGGCTGGGACGCGCTGCTCGACGCGGCGCGGCTCGCCGTCGACCTCGGCGAGCTCCACAGTGCCCGGGAACTGCTGACCGAGGCGGGCGGGGCGGCCAAGCTCGGGCCGGCGACGCTGCGGGTGCGCTGGTGGCACATCCGGGCCCGGACGGAACTCGCCTCCGGTGCCGTCGCCGATTCGGTCCGCGCGGCCACGTCCGGCCTGCGCCAGGCCGACGCCTACCGGGCCAGCCTCGGCGCCACCGAGCTGCGGGTGCGCGGTAGCGCGGAGACGGCGGCCCTGGCCGGGCTGCGGCTGCGGCTCGCCCTCGTGCACGGCGGCCCCGCCTCCGCCCTGGCCTGGGCCCAGCGTTGCCGCGCCGCCGCTCTGTCGCTGCCGCCGACCCACCCGTCGGCGGATCCGGTCGTGGGCCGGCACCTGACCGAGCTGCGGCGGATCAACGGCGAGCTGGCCGCGGCGCCGACCGGACCGCAGCGCACCAGTCGCCTGCTGCGCCGCCAGCGCGTGCTGGAAGCCGAGATCCGCCGCCGTTCGTGGCGGGCGCCCGGTTCCTCGCCCAGCGCTATCGAGTTGTCGATCCCCGCACTCGCCACTGCGCTGGGGGAGCGGGTGCTTGTCGAGCTGCTGGACATCGACGGGCGCCTGCATGCCCTGGTCGTGCGCGGGCGCAAGGTCACGCATCGCATCGTTGGCGATATCGACGCGGTGCGAGCTGAGCTGGAGTCGCTGAGGTTTGCCCTGCGCAACCAGGTGCTCGGGCACGCCGCCGGCGGCGAGCGACTCGAACGGCGCGCCGAGGTGCTCGACCGGCTCCTGCTGGACCCGCTCGCCGACCTCCTCGGCGACGGGCCGCTGGTCCTGGTGCCGACCGGCGCCCTCCACGCGCTGCCGTGGGGAATGCTACCGCGGCTGCGCGGGCGCTCGCTGACCGTCGCACCCTCGGCGACGATATGGTTGCGTTGCGTCACTTCCTCCACTGTGGACGGCGAGCTTGTGCTGGTCGGGGCGCCCTCGGCCGAGCAGGCCGCCGACGAGGTCCGCGAGATCGCCGCCGACCGGCCCGGCGCCGTCGTCCTCGCCGGCGACCAGGCACGGGTGGCTCCTACCCTGGCCGCGCTCGACGGCGCCTCGATCGGGCACATCGCCTCGCACGGTGAGTTCCGCGTCGACAACCCGCTCTTCTCGTTCCTGCTGCTCGCCGACGGGCAGCTCACGGTGTACGACCTGACCGCGCTGCGCCGGCCGCCCGCCCTGCTGGTGCTGTCCGGCTGCGACACCGGGCTCGCCGCCGTGCACCCCGGCGACGAGCTGATGGGGCTGGTCGCGGCGCTGCTCAACATGGGCACCGCGACCGTGATCGCCTCGACCGGGCCGGTCGACGACGGCGCGACCCGGCACCTCATGCGCGCCTTCTACGGCCACCTCGCCACCGGGCTCGGCCCGGCCGCGGCGCTCGCCGCGGCGCAGGCGTCCGCCGATCCGCGTGACCGCGCGAGCACGGACAGCTTCGTCTGCTTCGGCGCGGGATGACCGCCACCCGGAATTGTCCGTGGCCGGCTTGTTGGGCCCTGGCCCTACGATTTCGCCCATGACCCGACGCCGCGCCCGCCTCGCGCTCACCGACCTGGTGGTGCTGTCGGCGCTGGGCGGGCTGGTGGCCTGGGCCGTCGGCGGGGTGCTGGGCCTACGGTTCTCCCCGGTCCGCGACACCTGTCACGCGGCGCCCCTGGCCTCCCTCGCGGGTTGGCGGTGGTCGTCCTGGTTCCGGGCGGCGGCCCCGCGATCCTCAGTAGCGGCGACGCGGCGGTGAACGACGGGCGACGAGGCCGCCACCGTCTCCGTGATGAAATGGCGGACGACCTGGCGTGCCAGGCGCCGGACCTCAGGACCACGTGGCTCTGATACGGAACGGTTGTCAGCCGGCCGCCGGCACGGTCTGGGCGTCAACTGCTGTGGCGGTCGATGTCGTCGCGGCACGTACCAGGGCCGCGATGGCGCGGGAACGGGTCTGTGGCGGCCAGGCGATCACGGTCGTCACCAGTGGCGCGTCGACGACCGGGACGGCAACCAGGTCACGGCGCAGATGGGTCCGGCACGACTCGGGTAGCACCGCGACGACTCGGCCGAGAGCGATGAGCTGCATGAGCTGAGCGCTGTCCCGGACTTCCGTCCCGGCCTCTGCGCCGCTGTCGCTGTCTTTGCGGCCGGCGTCGGGTGCGGGCCAGCGGGGAAACGGCTCCCCGGTCAGGTCGGCCATCCGCAGGCTGCGGAGGCCGGCCAGCCGGTGCCCAACCGGCAGCACCGCGACCTGCCCCTCGACCAGGAGTTCCTCGGCGTCGAGCCCGGTCGGGTCGTCGAACGGCAGGTGCAGCAGTGCCACATCGGCTCGGCCGTCGCGCAGGAGACGCTCTTGCTCGCCGATCCCGCACAGCTGCACATCGACGGCGACCGCGTCCGGGTCGGTTGCGTACGCCGCGAGCATCCCCGGTAGCAGGTCGCCGGCCGCGCCGGACTTCGTGACCAGTACCAGCCGGGGCTCGGCCTGCCCGGCACGCCTGGCCCGCCGGCTGGCCGCCGCCACCGCGTCCAGTGCGGCCCGGCCCTCGCGCAGCAACACTTCACCGGCGGCTGTCAGCTCAACCGAGCGGCTGGTTCGCTCCAGCAGCGTCACGCCCAGCCGGCGCTCCAGCTGCCGGATCGCCCGCGACAGCGGCGGCTGTGCGATTCCGAGCCGCTGCGCGGCCCGACCGAAATGCAGTTCCTCGGCGACCGCCACGAAGTACGCCAGCTCGCGAGTTTCCATACCCTCAGGGTATCGATCTGAACCGAGGTGGTGTTGGTCCCGGCGGCCCTCCGGTGATGGTCTTGACACCATGAGTGAGACCACCATCGGGCTTGTGACCGGTGCGAACAAGGGCATCGGCTTCGAGATCGCCGCCCAGCTCGGCGCCCTCGGCTGGACCGTCGTCGTCGGCGCCCGCGACACGGGGCGCCGCGAAACGGCCGTCGAGAAACTCCGCGCCGCAGGGATCGACGCGGTGTCTGTGCCGCTCGATGTGACCGACCAGGACAGCGTCTCCGCGGCCGCTGCCGCGATCGATCGTGGCTTCGGGCGGCTGGACGTGCTCGTCAACAATGCGGGGATCATCGGCGGCACGCCGCAGGCCCCGAGCACGGTTGACCTGGCGACCGTGCACCGCGCGGTCGATACCAACGTGTACGGCGTCATCCGCGTGACCAACGCGATGCTGCCCCTGCTCCGGCGATCCTCCGCACCGCGGATCGTCAACATGTCGAGCTCGGTCGGCTCGTTCGCGGAACAGCTGGACCCAGGCGGCCCACTGGCAGGAATGCCGGCGTCGGCCGCGTACGTGCCGTCGAAGGCGTTCCTGAACGCGGTGACCGTTCAATACGCGAAGGAACTCCGCGACACCGGTGTACTGGTGAACGCCGGCTGCCCCGGCTATTGCGCAACGGACCTGAACAACTACACCGGCTTCCGCACACCGGCCCAGGGCGCGGTGATCGCGGTGCGACTGGCGACCCTGCCGGCGGATGGCCCGTCGGGCGGCTTCTTCAACGACGAGGGCGTTGTACCTTGGTAACCGCCGTTCACAGGGCGGGGGAGGCGGGCCGCGCACACCAGTTTGACGGAGTGCGCGGCCAGCCCTATGCCCGGCTCAGTACCGCGCCTGCTGCTGCGGGTATTGCGACTGGGGGTAGGGCTGTTGGGGGTAGGGCTGCTGCGGCACGGCCGGCCGTGCCGCGTGCTGCAGCGCCTGCGCGAACCGCTGGTCGGCCTGGGCGATCTCGACGAACTGGCCGTCCCGCGACACGAAGGCGCTGGTGATGACCTGCGGGTTGGCGCGCAGCGCGACGATCAGGCCCGCCAGCGCCACGAAGAAGCCGGCCAGCAGCAGCATCGCCCCGCTGTCGCTGCCGATCGCGGCGCCGATGACGAGCAGCAGCAAGCCGAGGGCGAGCACGCCCAGCCCGATGCCGAGGTTGCGCGAGCGCTTCGCCTTGCACTGCTCGCACCAGGGCCAGGCCGGCGCCTGGACCGTCTTGCGCATCGCGGTGACCACGATGACGTACACGATGCCGCCCAGGATGATCAGGAGCGGCGCCCACGACGGCGGCTTCGAGATCAGCCGGAGCTTCTTCATCTCGATCGGCTGTTCGCCGTGGCGCGGGCAGATCTGCGGCAGCTGACCCGCCGCGACCTGTCCCGCGGGAACCGTGACGACCATGTTCGGTTACTCCCCGTAGTGTGGAGAAAAGAGTGACGGGGGAGAATCTCACATCGCGGCGGCGAGCGCCGTCAGACGATCGGGCAGACATCGGTCGTTGTGGTTGCCGTGGTTCGCACGGGGTCGACTGGCTTGAATGGCTTGACCGGCTGGGCCCGGCTACCGCAGGGTGGCCCGGTCGGCCGCCTCCCGGCCGGACTCCCAGCCCTCACGGCTGTCGACGCGGCTGCCCCGGCCGCGCACGGTGCGCGGAAAGACCCGCAGCATGCTCTCGCGGACCTGCTCGTCCCGGGACCGCAGCACGGGTAGGAGGTCCGCCGGCTCCTGGGCGGCGGCCTCCAGGGCGGCCTCGGCCGCGCGGGTCAGCCGCTCGCCGATGCGCACTGCGTAGGCGACGAGGAACGACTGGCGGAACGCCTTGAGCCGGGCCCGGCCCGCCTTGCCGCCCGGGGGCTCGGAGCGCGCCATCGCGCGCCCCGCCTGCACCAGCAGGGAGGTGTACAGCAGGTCGACCGCGTCGATGTCGGCGTCGAACCCGAACACCGTGGTGAACCCGTAGTCCGGCGACCACACGGTGTGGCAGCGGTTCGCCTGCGCCACGGCGCTGAGCAGCGACGCCTTCTCGCTCTCGTACGGGTGGTCGACGCCGATGCGCCGGGCGAACGGCACCACGCCGGCCTCCGGGCCGCCCGCGCCCGCCAGCAGCGCCTCGTCGATCGAGTGCCGGGCGATGAGCTCCTGCGCCTTCGCGGTGTAGGTCTCGGCCTCGGCCGGGTACCCCGTCGACTCCGCCTTGGCCAGCAGCGCCCGCACCCGGTCGAGGAGCCGCTCGTCGACCCGCGCCGCCGCGGGGACAGCGCGGCGCGGGGCGGTGCCCGGCGGCGGGACCAGCACCTCGATCGCCGGCAGCTCGGCGAGCACGACCAGCAGGCTCAGCAGGTCGTCGAGGGCCGACACCCGGTCGAGCCGGCGGCGGGCGGCCAGCTCGGACGCGTACACCGCGTCGGCGCTCCACCACACCGCGGCGCCGAGCTCGTCCGCCTGCGCCAGCCAGCGCTCGTCCACGTCCCGCCGGCGGAAGCCGCGCAGGTGTGCGGCGACGGCGTCGGCGACGGCCTGGCCGAGCACCGGCCGGTCGGTGCCGCCGCGGCGGACCACGGCCCGGTGCAGCTCGCCCGGCTGCCAGCCGCCCCGCCACAGCCGCTCGCAGGCATCCCCGACCGCGGCGAACAGGGCCGGGTCGACCTCCGCGGCCGGCGCCACGGCGAGCGTGTCGAGCCCGTCCTCATATGCCACCGAGCCCCGGACGATGGCGTCGATCTGCCGGCGGCGCTCGCTGTTCACCGCGCCAAGGCTACTGGGCGAGCCGGGCGGGCTCGTACGCGTACAGCCAGGCGGTCGCCCGCTCGTAGAACATCGGCACGAAGATCCGCATCATCGCCGCCCGCAGCCGCCGCCGGACGGGCCCGGCCCGCTTCGCGCCGCGGTTGTCCTCGGCGGTGCCCAGCACCCTCGTGATGCGCGGGCGCCGGTCCGCGTCGTACGCCCGCAGCGCCGCGGCGACCGACGACTCGGACCGCAGCGCCGCGGCCAGGGCCAGCGCGTCCTCGATCGCCATCGACGCGCCCTGCCCGGCGCCGACCGGGTGCGCGGCGTCGCCGATGAGCACAGTGTGCTCGCCGTGCCAGGTCGGCACCGGGTCGGCCACGTGCATGAGCACGGTCGGGTGCAGCCGGGTGGTGGCCGCGATCACGGCCGACGGCACGGCCTCCTCGCGGTAGGACGCCGCCGCGCGCGCCAGCCACTGCGCGTCGCCGACCCCGTCGCGGTCCGGCTCGGCCGGGTCGGCGATCTGTGCCGACCACCACACCTCGCCGCCCGCGGTCACGTGGATGAAGGCGCCGTTGCGGCCGAACGTCATGTTGAACACCCCGGGCTCGACGCCGTCCATCCGGGACGCGCCGGAGACGCAGTAGAGCCCGGCGTACCGCGGCGCGGGCGCGGCCGGGTCGAGCTGGCCGCGCACCGTCGACCAGATGCCGTCCGCGGCCACGAGCACGTCGGCGGTGTCCCGCGCCCCGCCGGCGAACTCGGCCGTCACGCCCTCGGGCGTCTCGGCGATCCGCACGAGTCGCTCGCCGGTGACGATCCGCGCGCCCGACCCGGCCGCCGCCTCGCGCAGGGCCGCGACGAGCCGCCCGCGCATCAGCGTGACGCTGCGCAGCGTGTCGCTCTCGCGCCGGCCGCGGGCCACGTCGCCGAGCAGCCGACCTCCCGCGGACCACATCCGCTGCCGGTCGACCTCCACGCCCGCGTCCCGTACCGCGTCGAGACAGCCGAGCGAGTCGAGGCAGCGCAGCCCGTTCGCGGCCAGGCTGACGAACGAGCCGACGTCGCCCGCCGGGTCCTCGTACGCCTCGTACACGTTCACCCGCGCGCCGATGCGCCGCAGCGCCAGCGCCGCCGTCGCACCGGCGACCCCGCCCCCGATCACGATCGCTCGCATGCCGCTCACCCTCTCCGGATCCGATTCTACTGAATGTGAATTCACTGAATCTTTCTTCGGTGAAAGTATGTTCGGTTACCATGAGGTCGTCAACCCGCGAACCGGAAGGACGCCCGCATGTCCCGAGGCAAGGGCGACGGCGCTGCGGCGGGCGTGCGCAAGGCGAAGGCCGCGCAGACCCGCGCCGCGCTGCTGGACGCGGCGCGCGGGCTCTTCGGGGAACGGGGCTACCTCAACACCAAGGTCACCGACATCACGGCGGCGGCCGGTCGCGCGACCGGCTCGTTCTACGAGCACTTCGCGGACAAGGAGGAGCTGCTGCGGGCGCTGCTGGCCGACCTGGAGGACGCCGCCGACCGGCACCTCGCCGGCCGCGAGCACCCGAAGGACCACGACCTGACCGACCGCGCGCAGCTGCGCGACCACCTCGGCGTCGGCTGGACCGTGATGCGCGAGCACCGCGCGGTGCAGGTCGCGCTGTTCCAGTCGATGGTCGCCGACGACCCGGGCTCCGGGCGGGCCTGGCGCGACCTCACCGAGCAGACCGAGGTGCTGCGCGAGCACCTGGAGCGGCTCCGCGACCGCGGGCACGCGCTGCCCGGCGACCCGGAGCTCGTCGCGGCGGCGATGGGCGCGATGCTCGCAATGCTCAGCTATGCGCTGCCACCCGGCGCCGGGCTCGGCGACGACCGGGTCATCGACACCGTCACCGACCTGCTGCTGTCCGGCCTGGCCGGCGCGAAGGGCCCGCCGCCGTCGAACCGGGCGCGTTCCGCCGGAGGGGCGGGCTGCTAAAAAGGCGGTGTGAAGGTCGTGATTGCGGGGGGCGCGGGGGCACTGGGACGCCGGATCGCGGCCGACCTCGCCGGGCGCGGCGACGAGATCGTGATCCTGACCCGTCGGGTCCGCGACGATATGCCGTACCGCCAGGTTGTGTGGGACGGCGTCACGGTCGAGGACTGGGCCGCCGAGCTCTCCGGCGCCGTCGTGATCAACCTGGCCGGCGAGCTCGTCGACCGCCGCCCGACGGCCGCCAACGTCGACCTGCTGAGCAGGTCCCGGGTCGGCCCGACGCTCGCCCTCGCCGAGGCCGCCGCGGTCCTCGCCGAGCCGCCGCGGGTCTGGCTGCAGGCGAGCACCCTGGCGATCTACGGCGACGCCGGCGAGGACGAGCTCGACGAGTCCGCCCCGGTGGCCGAGGGCCCGCCGCAGATGGCCGGCGTGGCGCGGGCGTGGGAAGCCGCGGCGTCGCTGACGGCGGCGGCGACGTTCCAGCGCGCGATCGTCGAGAACACCCGCCAGGTCGTACTGCGGATGGGCATCGTCCTGGACCGCGGCACCCCGGCCCTGAACCGCCTGGCCGGCCTGGTCCGATGGGGCCTGGGCGGCCGGGTCGGCGGCGGGCGGCAGTGGGTCAGCTGGATCCACGTCGCGGACCTGCTCGCCGTGGTGCGCCGGTGCGTCGACAGCGCGACGCTGCACGGCGTGGTCCACGTGACCTCCCCGAACCCGGTGCGCAACGCCGACCTCATGCGCGCGCTGCGCACCGTGCTGCGCCGCCCGGCCGCCCCGCCGGCACCGGCGCCGCTGGTCCGCCTCGGCGCGATGCTGCTGCGCACCGACCCGGCCCTGGCCCTGACCGGCCGCCGTTGCGTGCCGAGGCGCCTGCTCGAGGCGGGCTTCGAGTTCGAGCACCCTGATCTGCTCCCGGCGCTGCAGGACCTCCTCGCCCGCCGCGCGGCGCCCGGATCGGCGCGACGCGGCAGGTGAGAGCGCCGCCGTTCGGGGAGCAGGGAGAGCCGGGCGGACCCTTGCATCGGTGCGTACGATCAGCGGCGTGGCGCTGGCGGTCTTCGATCTCGACAACACGCTCATCGACCGGGCGGCGGCGTTGCGGCGCTGGGCGGCGGCCTACGTCGCCGAGCACGGACTGCCCCCGGCCGAGACCGCCTGGCTGGAGCGCGCCGACGGGGACGGCTACACGCCCCGCGCGCGGCTGCTGGCGGCGATCCGCGAGCGTCACGGCGTACACATGACGGTCGAGGCCCTGCGGGCGGAGCTGGTGGCGAGCATCGAGCCCGACCCGCGGCTGCCGGGCCTGCTCGACGATCTGCGCTCCGCCGGCTGGCGGGTGGCCGTGGCCACCAACGGCGCGACCGCGCAGCAGCACGCGAAGCTGCGCCACACCGGCCTCGCCGCGCACGTCGACGCGGTCGCGGTCTCCGAGGAGGTCGGCGCGGCCAAGCCCGACCTCCGCATGTTCACGACGGCCGCCGAGCGCTGCGGCGAGCGGCTCACGGGGGAGTCGTGGATGGTCGGCGACTGCCCCGTGCGAGACATCGCGGGCGGCCGATCCGCCGGGCTGCGCACGATCTGGCTCAGCCGCGCCCGCGCCTGGGATCCCGCGCAACCGCCCCCGGTCGCCGTGGCCGGCGACATCACGGCCGCCTTCGCCCTGATCGCCGCCGAGCCCGGGCCGGCGCCGCGATGAGCGCCCCCGATCCACTCGAGCTGTGCGTCGAGGCGCTGGCCACCGCCCGGGTGCACGGCATGGGCGCGGACGCGCCGCTGCACGCCCTGGCCTCGGCCCTCGGCCCCGAGTACAGCGAGCACGCCTCCACCGAGGGCATGTACCGCGACTTCGGCCCGGTCGAGTGCCACTACGAGCGCCTGGGCCCGGACGAGCCGTGGCAGGGTCGCTTCCTGGTGGTGCGCGCGGACCGCCTGGCCGCCCGGGTCCGCCTCGGGGACCTGCACGAGGAGCTGCGCCGGGTGGGTCAGAGCCTGGTCCAGCTCCCGCCGTCACGGCCGGGTGCCCCCGAGCTCACGCTGCGGGCCCCGCTGAGCGGCTCCACCCTGACCGCCGAGGACGGGGTGGCGATGGCGATAGTGGCACCCATGTGGCCGGTCCCCGAGTCGCCGGCCCTGCCGGAGGCCCGCTGGCGGGCGGTGTGCGAGAGCCTTCGGTACCTCCTCCCGCTCACGAGGACCGAGCGCGCCGAGTGGCTCTCCGACCGCGTGCCGGACAGCGCCGAGATGGCCGACTGGTGGGTCGCCCTGCTGCACCCCCTGCCGACGCTGCGCTTCCAGGAGTGGCAGCGCGCCGCCGAGTGGGCCGGCCTGGAGATCTGGCTGCTCGACCGCGCCGCGGACGCCGCCGCCTGGCCGCGCGAGGAGTGGGTGTGGCGGTGGATCTGGTTCGTGCGCAGCCTGACGGCGCGCGCCGCGGCCCCGCACGCCGCCGACCTGACGAGGCTGAGCCTGGCCGCCCTGCCGATGACGGTCGCCCAGCTGCGTTCGCTGCCGACCGACTGGCGCGCCCTCACCGCCGCCGATCTGCGCCGCGCGAGAACGGCCCGCGCGCTCCTGTCGGTGGCGATGTCCTACGGCGCCCGGGTCATGGGCTGACGTCAGCGGCCAGGCGCGAGCAGGTCTGCCCGGCGAGCGCGGCTCGAAGCCGAGCAATCAAGAGTGACGCGGATCGCCAAGAACCGGACAACATACCGAGCGATATGCGGCTATGCTGCCCCGGGTCTTCCGTGTGCCGAGGAGCTCTCATGTCTGACCCGTACGCGCCACAACCCCCACGCGACCCTTACGGCCAGCAGCCGCCGGCATACGGTCAGCAGCCTTCACCATATGATCAACAGCCGTCGTACGGACAGCAGCCGCCCCAATACGGCCAGCCATCCTATGGCGGCGACCCGGGCTACGGCCAGCCGAACTTCGGCGGCGACCCCGGCTATGGTCAGCCCGGCTACGGCGGCGACCAGGGCTACGGCCAGCCCTCCTATGGCGGCGACCCCGGCTACGGCCAGCCGAACTTCGCGCCGCCGACGTCGGCGACGCCGGCATCGGGCGGCGCGTACGGCCAGCCGGCCTACGGTCAACCCCAGCCCGGTTACGCTCAGCCCGCCTACGGCCAGCCGCAGCCGGACTACCCGGCCTGGTCCGGCGCCGCCCCCGAGCCGCCGAAGAAGCGCACCGGCCTCGTGCTGGGCCTGGTGCTGGGCGGGCTCGCCCTGGTGCTCTGCGGCGGCATCGGCATCGTGGCGTGGGTGTACTCCTCCGACGACAAGCCCGAGGCTTCGGCTTCGGCTTCGGCCCCGGCCAGCCCGGCGCCGAGCGGCTCCGCCAGCGCGTCCAAGAGCACGGCGAGCGGCCCGAAGGTGCAGCTCACCGCTCCGGCGACGATCAGCACCTGGAAGAAGCAGGCCAACCAGGATCAGGCGAAGACGTTGAGCAAGCAGTTGTCGGACGCCGGCATCAAGAACCCGTTCGCCGCGCAGTATCAGGACACCGCCAAGCCGGCGAGGGTCGCCGTGGTGTGGGGCGGCACCGGGTCGATCTTCAGCGTGGGCGGCCAGCAGAAGCAGCTCGACGAGTTCTTCAAGGGCGCGCTCAAGGACCTCGGCGGCAGTGGCAGCGACCCGGTGAACGTCGACATGGGCAAGCTGGGCGGCAAGGCCCAGTGCCAGAAGGCCGACAGCAGCGGCGCACAGCTCGCCATCTGCGCCTGGGTCGGCAACGACGTGCTGCTCGCCTTCATGTTCAACTCGATCGAGCCGGACGCCGCCGCGACCCAGATGAAGCTCATGATCCCGGCGATCGCCGTCGCCGCCTGACCCGGACGGCCACCGCGCCCGGTCCGGCTCGTGAGGCCTCGCGCCGATCGACCCGGACCGGGCACGGACGGCCGCGCGGGCGCACCGCTGCGGTCGTCGCCGCCTCAGTCCCGGGTGACGCCCATCGCGGCCTCGACGATCCGGATCGCCTCGGCCGGCTCGACCCCCGCCGCGGCGGCGACTGCCGCGTATTCCGCCGCCGCGCGCCGGACCCGCTCCCGGGCCTGCTCACCGGCGGCCGACACGAACGACCCCGCCCGCCCGCGGGTCTCGATCAACCCCGCGTCCTCCAGCTCCCGATACGCCCGGGCGACCGTGTTGACCGCCAGCCCGAGCTCGGCCGCCAGGCTGCGAATCGTGGGCAGCCGCGTGCCCACGGCGAGGCGGTGGTCCTGAATCCGCCGCGCGAAGTGCACACGCAGCTGCTCGTACGGCGGCACCGCCGACCCGGCGTCGATGACGATCATCAGGCTCCGCTCGCCTCTCGTTTCCGGTGGTACCGCAGCAGCCAGCCCTACCGTAGCCGCCGCCGTCCGGCACCGCGTCGTCCGCGTCGTTCAGCACACCGAGGGAGCGCCGCGATCACCGCCGCACCCGCAACCCAGCCCTCCACGAGTTTTGCTGGCGATTAACATTGTAACGTTATCTTTCGTGACAACGGTAGGGCGTGGGCCATCCAGTGAGGTACCCGACACTGCCCGGCATCGGGCGTTGTCGGCGGTCAGCCGGGTCCGCATGCTGGACCTGGTCCGCCGCGCGGGCGAGGGCATGACGGCCGCGGAGGTCGTCGACGCGACGGGGCTGCATCCCAGCACCGTGCGCGCCCACCTGGACCAGCTCGTCGAGTCCGGGCTGCTGACCCGCCACCGCCGCGGAGACGGCTCCCCGGGCCGGCCCGCCTGGCGCTACCAGGCCGCCGCGCAGCCCGGCACCGGGGAAGCGCAGTCGCCCTCGGCTCGGCCGTATCGGGATCTGGCCGCCGCGCTGATCGGGCACCTCGCCCGCGACGCCGACGACCCGCACGCCGCCGGGGTGCGCGCCGGCCGGGACTGGGGCCGGGCCCTCGCCGCGCCCCTCACGCCCGCCCGGGCCGAGGACGTGGCGCGGACCGCCCCCGTGGACGGACTGGTCCGGGTCCTGGACGGGCTCGGCTTCACCCCTGAGGTCGTCGACCGGCCGGCCCCGGGCTCCGCGGTGGTACACCTGCGATCCTGCCCGTTCCTGGACCTCGCCCTGGCCAACCCGGACGTGGTGTGCGGGGTGCACCATGGCGTCATCGGCGGTGCGCTCGGCGCGCTGGGCGCCTCCGGGGTGGACACCGAGCTGCAGCCGTTCGCCGTACCCGGCGCCTGCGTGATCCGCGTGCACACCGGCGAGCGGCCGGATCGGTGAACCCCCGGCACGCCATCCCGGTCGGCCGGCGGTTGCCACTGCTCGCCGCCGGGTACCGCTGGCCCGACGTGCCCCTGCTCGGGGCCTGG
Organism: Dactylosporangium sp. NPDC000555; assembly: GCF_040300025.1. Classification (NCBI taxonomy): domain Bacteria; kingdom Bacillati; phylum Actinomycetota; class Actinomycetes; order Micromonosporales; family Micromonosporaceae; genus Dactylosporangium; species Dactylosporangium sp. NPDC000555. The sequence continues at coordinate 28,469 of NZ_JBEPDB010000080.1, forward strand.
CTCGCGCTCGCGTTGTAACGCGGCGCCGTGACGATACGCTCGTTCCAAGGTTGGTCCGCAGCCTTGGACCCGCACCCGAAGCAACCCGTTCCAGCAGCTCCACGCCTCGCCCGGCGGGCAGGCCGACACGACGAGGCAGGCTCACGACCCATGGATGCCCTCATGACGATCGCCCGGCATCGACAGGCGATCGCCACCCTCGCTGTCGAGCCCGCATGCGGCCGGTGAGGCGTCCGCTGTCCCCGGGATCCTGGTCGGACGGGTCGGGCCGGCCCGTGCCCATGTCGGCGCTGGCCCCCGGGGCGCGCATCCACGACCGGTTCGCACTGCGCGAGCGGATCGGGGTGGGCGGCATGTCGGAGGTCTGGCGGGCCGATGACGTGGTCCTGGGCCGCCAGGTGGCGGTGAAGGTGCTCACCACCGCGCTGGCCATGGACCCGCTGCTGCGCGCCGCGACCTGGACGGAGGCGCGCGCCTCGGCCCGCCTGGCCCACCCGCACGTGACCCAGGTGTACGACTACGGTGAGATGGCGCTGCCCGGCGGTGCCGTCGCCGGGTACCTGGTGATGGAGCTGGTCGAAGGGCAGAGCCTCGCCGAGCGGCTGCGGCTCGGAGCGCTGCCGTGGCAGCAGGCGACCACCGTGGTCGCTCAGGTCGCCGCGGCGCTGGCCGCCGCGCACCGCATCGGTGTGGTACACCGCGATGTCAAGCCCGGCAATGTGATGCTGACCCAGACCGGCGCCAAGATCCTCGACTTCGGCATCGCCGCGCTGGGCGGAGGCGAGCCGGCCGCCGACAGTGGCCGGCTGGTCGGCACCCCGGCGTATGCGGCACCGGAACGGCTCCAGCCGGGCGCGGCCGCGCCCGAGAGCGACGTCTACGCCCTGGGCGTGGTCCTGTACGAGGCGCTGACCGGGCACCGGCCCGTCGCGGTGAGCACCTGGGCGGAGGCGGCGTCCGCACACCGGGCCGGTCCGCCGGTGCCGCCCCTGGATGTCGACGGGCTGCCGCCCCAGGTGCGGCGGCTGTGCATGGCCTGCATGTCGCCCGATCCGGCCCAGCGGCCCACCGCCGAGGAGGTGGCGCGGGATCTGGCCGCGGCCGCCGGCCAGCCGCCGCCGGTCATGCCCGCACTGCCGACCGTCGTGGGCGATCCGCCGCCGGTCGTACCCACCCCGCGCCCTGGCCACGCCGTCGGCTCGGCACCGCTGCCGCACCCGCTCACGATGATCGAGCACGACGTGGCGGCGCTCGGCGTCGAACCGGGCGCCCCTCCCGCGCGGCGCATGCCACGACCCCTGCTCGCCGGGCTGGTCGGCGCGGTGGTGGTGCTCAGCCTCGCCCTCGTCGTCGTGATCGCGATGCTGGCGTCCCGTCCCGCGGGCGAGACGGCGCAGCCGGCCCAGTCGGCCCCGCCGACCGAGCCGACCCAGAGCCAGCCGGCCTCGACGGCGCCACCCTCGCCGACGGCGTCCCCGATTCCGGCCGCCACCACCGCACAAGGCATCGCGGAGCAGTTCGACGCCGTGATCGCCGACGCCCTTGCCGCCGGCAGGATCGACTCCAAGACCGCGGAGAAGCTGCGCGACAAGCTCGGCGACCTGCGCCAGGGCGGCCGCGGCAAGGTGCGCAAGACGGCCCAGGAGCTGCAGAAGCAGGTCAACGGGCTGCGCGACGACGGACGACTCGACGACCAGACCGCCGCCCAGCTCAACGCCCTGCTGCGCCCCCTCGTCCGAGGGGACTGACCGCGCCGCCTCGGTTCACCCGGACCGGGCGGGGGTCTCAGCGGTGGGAGGCTGCTCGGTGCCGCAGTAGCGGCACTTCGAGGCCGCCGCCGGTAGGTCGTCGGAGAGGCAGGCAGGGCAGGTCTTGACCGCGGTGGGCGCACCGAAGACGGTGACACCCCGCCGGGCCTGGACGCGCTTGTAGGGCACCACGATCAGGAAGTAGACGACGGCCATGAAGACGACGAAGTAGATCACGGCCGAGATGAACTGCCCGAGGTCGAGGTAGGTCGCATGGTTCCCCGGCCCCCCGAGCTGCCAGCCGAGCCCGACGGACGTGCCTCCCTGGGCCCGGGCGATGATCGGGTTGATGATGAAGTCCGTAAATGCCTTGATCAGTGTGGAGAACGCCAGTGCGGTCACCAGACCCACGGCGACGACGATCACATCGCCGCGCATGAGGAAGTTCTTGAAGCCACTGAGCACTGCCACACCCGCTTCCGCTTCAGAGGGCTCAGCTGCATCGCCAGACCCGTCGCGGCCCGGCCGGTGATGACCGTACAGCGTGGTTCGCGAGCCGTTCGGAGAATTCGTCAGCCCGGGACGTGATGCCGAGTTTCGGCTAGGATTCGCCGCCTTTCCGTTCTCTCGAAGGCGTTCGCGTGGAGTCCGGCCGGCCGGTGCGCCGGTGCGCCCGCCGAAGCAAGATTGGAGATGGGGTTCCGACCCTGCTCGTGCGGTCAAGCCGAACGACACCGAGCGGAAGGACAGTTGTCGTGAGCATTGCGCGCCGCCTGGCCAATCTCTTTCGGATCAAGGCCAACAAAGCCCTCGACCGGGCCGAAGACCCACGCGAGGTGCTCGACTACTCCTACGAACGCCAGCTGGAGATGCTGACGAAGGTCCGCCGCGGCGTGGCCGACGTGGCCACCAGCCGCAAACGCCTCGACCTGCAACTCACCCAGTTGCAGCAGGCCGCCGACCGGCTGCGGGAACAGGCCGCGCAGGCCGTCGACCTCGGCCGCGACGACCTCGCCCGCGAGGCGCTGACGCGCCGGGCCGCCGTCACCGCCCAGATGGGCGACATCACCGCCCAACGTGACGCACTGACCACCGAGGAGGCCAAGCTCACCACCGCCGCCACCCGGCTGCAGGCTAAGGTCGAGGCGTTCCGGACCCGCAAGGAGACCATCAAGGCCACCTACACCGCGGCCGAGGCGCAGACCCGCGTGGGTGAGGCGGTCTCCGGTATCTCCGAGGAGATGGGTGATGTCGGTCTGGCCGTCCAGCGCGCCGAGGACAAGACCGCGCAGATGCAGGCCCGCGCCGGCGCGATCGACGAACTGCTCACCTCGGGCGCGTTGCAGGACGCCACCGCGACGACCGCCGGCCACGACGATCTGCAGGCCGCGCTCGATGCCGCGCGCGGTGACCACGGGGTCGACCGCGAACTCGCGGCGCTCAAGGCCGGCCGGCCGGCCTCGGCCATCGGCGGTCTCCCGGAACCTCGGGCGGTGAGCGGAAGGCAACCGGACGAGGAGGCCCAGTGATGATCATCAGGATCCTCGGTGAAGGTCAGTACGACGTGCCGGAGTCCGCGCTGACCGAGCTCAACGTGCTCGACGCTTCGGTGCAGGCGGCCGTCGACGCCGGCGACGCGACCGGGTTCCGCGCCCGGCTGGGCGATCTGCTCGCCGCCGTCCGTGAGCGCGGCACCGCCGTGCCCGACGACGTGCTGACCGTCTCCAACCTGGTCCTGCCCGCGCCCGACAGCGCTCTGGCGGATGTGGCCGCGCTGCTGGGTGACGAGGGCCTCATCCCGGGCTGAGGAGCCGGCGATGCGTACCCGATTCCGTCCCGACCGCCAGCTGACCGCACGCATGGCGTTCACCGTGTTCCTGCTCGGCCTGGTGTACGTGGCGTTCGTCGCCGTGCTGGTCGCGCTGCTGAAGTCGTGGGTCGCGATCGTGCTCATCGCGGGTGGCGTGCTGGTCGTCCAGTACTGGTTGTCCGACCGGATCGCCCTGGCGGCCATGCGCGCTCAGGTCGTCGACCCGCGGCAGCAGCCCCGTCTGCACGGGATCATCGACCGGCTGTGCGCCGCCGCCGACATGCCCAAGCCGCGCGTCGCTGTCGCCGGCACCGATCTGCCCAATGCGTTCGCCACCGGTCGCAACACAGAGCGCGCGGTGGTGTGCGTGACCACCGGCCTGCTGCGTCGCCTCGACACCGACGAGCTGGAAGGGGTGCTCGCCCACGAGCTGTCCCACATCGCACACCGCGACGTGGCGGTCATGACGATCGCCTCGTTTCTCGGCGTCCTGGCCGGCATGGTCACCCGCTTCATGTTCTACTCGCAGCTGTTCGGCGGACGCCGCCGCGACGGCGACCAGACGTATCTGCTGGTCATCCTGGTCATGCTCGTCTCCGCGGTGGTGTACACGCTGAGCTTCCTGCTGATCCGGGCCCTGTCGCGCTATCGGGAGCTGGCCGCGGACCGGGCCGGCGCGACGCTGACCGGCCGCCCCTCCGTGCTCGCCTCGGCGCTGACCAAGGTGACCGGCGAGATCGCCCGCATTCCCACCCGTGACCTGCGCACCGCGCAGCCGTTCAACGCGTTCTTCTTCACCCCCGCGGTCGGGGCGCGGCCGAGCCTTGCGACCCTGCTGTCCACGCATCCGAGCCTGCAACAGCGCCTGGACCAGCTGGCCGAGATCTCGGCCGAACTCGGAGAGGCGGCACCGAGCGCATGAGATTCCTCGACGCGTTGCTGGGGCGCACGAGGCCGGTCCAGCCAAACCTCGACGCCCTGTTCGCGGTACCGGCCGCGGCCACCACCCTCCAGGCGGCCCTGGACCTGGTCCCCACCGGCGTGGGCGCGGTCTGCTTTAAGCCGGCCGAGGGCCAGGCCGCCACGCAGGCCCGGACGGACGCGGTCTCGCTGCTCACCGCGGACCGCGCGACGCATGTGGCCGTCAGTCAGGACGAGTACGGCTACACCTGGATCGCCAGCCGGCACGAGAGCGGCGACCTGGCCGGCCTCGTCACCGACCTGCACGCGGTGAACAGCACCCTCGCCGACGCCGGTTACGGGCCGAGCCTGCTGTGCACGATCATCGGGTTCGTCGGCGCCGCCGACACCCGCCGGCTCGGCCTGGTCTACCTGTTCAAACGCGGCACGTTCTACCCGTTCGCACCATCCGGGGCGCACACCCGCGACAACGCCCTCGAGCTGCAGACCCGTGCGCAGCTCAGCGGCGAGCTTCCCGTCGAGCCGGACCTCGGCCGCTGGTTCCCGATCTGGACGACGCCGGCCCTGTAGGTGCGCGGCAGCGTTCAGCTGTCGGCGAGACGTTCCATGATCTGCGCCGCCTTCGCCAGCGTCCGGCGTTCGGCGGGGGAGAGGTGCCGTTCGATGGCTTCCTCGAGCCAGGCTTCGCGAACGGCGGGGATGCTCGAGATGAGCCGGTGACCCGGGGCGGTGATCGAGATGAGCGTCTTGCGTCCGTCTGTGGGATCTGGCTCGCGGTCGACAAGCCCTTCCCGGCTCAGGGCGGCCACGGTCTCGGCCATCGACTGCGGGCGAACGTGCTCGGCCGCGGCGAGGGCGCTGACCGTCGTCGGTCCGTCCTGATCGATGCGACTGAGCGTGGCGATCTGCGACCACGTCCAGCGCATGTCGCTGGGCGCGGACTCGGTGCGCAGTCGCGCCCGCAGCCGGACCATCGCGTGCGGAAGCTGGCGAGCAACGTCGCGGGCAAGCGGTGCCGTCATGGGTGAGCACTCTATCCGGTCGGCGACCATAGCCAGGCTGCCTGTACAGGAAATCTGTACAGGCAGCCTGTCGTTTTGATAGCGTTGGGTGGTGGTAGGCAGAGCAGAGCATCGATGACATCGTCGGACACGACCGAAACCCGCACGCGCGACGAGGCCGGCGTCGCGAGCGGATCCGGCACCGGTCGGCAGCGCGAGGCGTTCTCGTGGCGGTTCGTCACCCCGCTGTTCATGGGTGCGTCGCTCAACCCGATGAACAGCTCACTGATCGCGACCGCGCTGGTGCCCATCGCGCATGCCATGGGCGTGTCGGTCGGCCGGACCGCGATCCTGGTATCGGCGCTCTACCTGGCCAGCGCGGTGGCCCAGCCCACCGCCGGCAAACTCGCCGAGCAGCTCGGCCCGCGCCGCGTCCTCCTCGCCGGCATCGTGCTGGTGATCGTGGGTGCCATCGTCGGCGGGGCCGGGCAGGACATGACGGCGCTGACCGTCGCCCGGGTCCTGATCGGGATCGGCACCTCCGCCGGATATCCGGCGGTGATGGTGATCATCCGCCGCCGCGCGATCTGGGCGGGCATGGGGGAGCCGCCCGGCCGCGTGCTCGGCGGCCTGACCGTCGCCGGTTCCATCACGGTCGCGGTCGGCCCGCCCATCGGCGGCGTGCTCGTGGCCGCGTTCAGCTGGCGCTCCGCCTTCCTCGTCAACATCCCGGTCGCCGTCATCGCGCTGCTGCTGACGATGATGTGGGTGCCCAGGGACGAGCCGCTGCGACGCCGTCCGCTGCGCGAGATCGCCAGCCGCATCGACGTCAGCGGCATTGCACTGTTCGGCGGAACCATGAGCGCTCTGCTGGTCTTCCTGCTCTCCCTGCCCGACCCGGCCTGGATCCCGCTCGGGATCGCTGTCTTGCTGTGCGTCGCGCTCGTGCTGTGGGAACTGCGGGCGGCCGCGCCGTTCATCGACATGCGGCTGCTCGTCTCCAACCTGGCGCTGACCCGCACCTACCTGCGCGGCGCACTCACGCTGCTGGCGTTCTACACCGTCCTGTACGGCGCCACCCAGTGGATGGAGGCCGCCCGCGGCTTGTCCAGCCAGGAGGCCGGTCTCGTGCTGCTGCCGATGGGCGTCTTCGCCGCGCTCGTGGCGTGGCCGATCTCGGCCCGTAACCTCGTCCGCGGCCCACTGATCATCGGCGCCGTGAGCCTGGTCCTGGCCTCGGCCTCCCTCCTGCTGTTCACCTCGGGAACTCCGGTCGCGGCCATCGTCGCCGTCACGGTGCTATTTGCGATCATGCTGGGCATGACCTCCGTGGGCAACCAGACCGCCCTCTACACCCAGGCGCCTGCGGAGCAGGTCGGCATCGCCGCCGGGCTGTTCCGGACCTTCAGCCATCTCGGCTCCATCGCCTCGGCGACCGTCACCGGCATCGTCTTCCGCCACAACGTCACGGACTCCGGCCTGCATCTGCTCGGCGGAGTCCTGGTCGGCGTCAGCGTCGTCGTCCTGGCCCTGACAGTGTTCGACCGCGCCCTCAAGACCCCGCGCCGCGCCGGGGAGGGGACGAGCCGCCCCGGGCGGCGTTGAGCCACTGTTCATCCGAGCGGCCACGGCGCCGGCCGCGATCGCTCGGATGAACAGCGGCTTGGTCGCTACGCCTCGGCTCGTTCCCGGCGGCGCGCCGGCATCAGCAGTGCCAGGAGCGCACTGGCCAGTGCGATGCCGGCGCCGATCCACATGACCGTGTGCATGCCGGACATGAATGCGCCTTCGGTCGCACGGGTGATCGCCGCCGCGGTCGGATCGTTCAGCTGCGCGGTGAGGTTCAGCGCGCCGAGCGGAGCGATGCCCTGTTCGGCCAGGCCCTTGTGGACGACGACCTGCTCCGCGATCACGTCGGGGACGTCGGCGCGGCCGAGTGCCGCCGGCAGCGTTCGCGCGACGATCGTGGCGATCACCGTCCCGAACACCGTCGTGCCGAGCACGCCGCCGAGTTGGTTCGCGGTGGTCTGCAGGCCGCCCGCGACCCCGCTGTGCTCGACGGGGGCCGTCCCGACGACGGCCTCGGTCCCGGCGACCACGACCATCCCCATGCCGAGGCCCAGCAGGATCAGCCATGGCCACTGCCGGCTGTAGGGGGAGTCCGCGGACAGGCCGAGCAGCCCGAAGAAGCTCGCCGCGAGCAGCGCCATGCCGAGGGCCAGCGGCCAGCGCGAACCCAGCCGCTCGGTCAGGCGCCCGCCCAGCGGCGAACCGACCATGAACGTCGCCATCAGCGGCAGCAGGCGAACACCGGTCTCCAGCGGTGTGCGGCCGTTGACGTTCTGCATGTACAGGCCGATCGAGAACAGCACGCCGTACAGCGCGACGTTCCCGGTCACGAGCAGGACGACACCCACCGACAACGCCCGGGAGCGAAACAGCGACAGCGGAAGGATCGGCGCGGGGAAATGGCGCTGCCGGATCACGAACCCCGCGAGCAGCGCCAGCGCCGCGGCCACGCCCGCGGCCCAGTACCACCATGCGTGGCCGGGCGCGCTGGTCAACGCCCAGACCATGACGAACAATGCCCCGGCCAGCACGCCGGCGCCGACGATGTCGAACCGGCCGGCGCGGTCCACGGCGCGGCTCTCGCCGGCCCACCGGACCGCCAGCGCGCCGGCGGCCAGCCCGATCGGGACGTTCAGCACGAAGATCGCCGGCCAGGACAGGTACTCCACCAGCAGCCCGCCGATGATCGGTCCGGCGGCGGCCGCGAACGCCGATGCGGCACCCCACATGCCGATGGCACGGTTCAACTCGGCCGCCGGGAACGTCGAGCGCAGGATCGCGAGAGTGTTCGGTACCAGCAACGCTCCGGCAAGTCCCTGCAGCACCCGGAAGGCGATCAATACCGGGGTCGACGGTGACAGTGCGCACCCGAGGGACGCGAGCGCGAAACCGGCGACTCCGACCACGAAGAGTCTGCGCCGGCCGAACCTGTCACCGAGCTTGCCGCCGACGATCAGCGTCACCGCCAGTGCCAGCAGGTATCCGTTGGTCACCCACTGCAGGCCGGTCATCGACGAGCCGAGGTCGCGGGCGATCGTCGGGTTGGCGATGTGGACGACGGTTCCGTCCAGGCTGACCATCACCACCCCCAGTGACACCGCGACGAGGGTCAGCCGCTGCTTCCGCCTCGACGGGCTGACGCCCGTTGCTTCGATTCCGTCCACGTGTCCTCCAAGTGATACATGCTGTCTCAGTTGAGACACGTTGTATCATTTACTCGTGGACGACGCCAGTGATCTCAACGCGACCGAACAGGGGCTGCGGCAGGACGCCCGGCGCAACCGGGAGGCGGTGATGGCCGCGGCGATCCGGATACTCGCGGCCGACCCCGAGGCGAGCATGCGACAGATCGCCGCGGCGTCCGGCGTGGCGCGAGTCACCGTCTATCGGCACTTCCCGACGCGTGAGCACCTCATCCAGGCGCTGATCGACCTCGTCGTCGACGAGGAGCGGGCCGTCGTCACGAACGCGATCACACCGGCCGCCACCGCCGTCGAGGTCTTCGATCGCCTCGGCTCAGGGATCATCCGGGTCGGCGAACGCTACCGGTTCCTCGACAACCGGTCCGGCAGTGTCACCGAGGCGCCGCTGCGCCACCCCGCCGCCGACGAACCGCTGCTGGTCTGGCTGGCCGAGGCCGCCAAAAGGGGCGAACTGCGCACCGATCTGCCGCCCGAGTGGATGTACGCGATGATCCATGGCCTCGGCCGCGCGGCCAACGAGGAAGTGCTGGTCGGACGCAGAACCGCCGACGAAGCCGGTCAGTTACTCGCACACACCCTGACACACGCCTTCGCCGCCGGGGGTGACGGTTCAGCGACCGGACCCGGCGGCCGGCGTCACCCGGGTGCCGGAGGTGGCGGCAGCGGTACCGCGGCCTCGGCGGTGTAGACCAGGAAGGTCAGGGTCTCCTGGAAGTACAGCTGGATGCTCGTGGCGTCATGGGTGAGATAGCCGATGGCGACGTCCTGGCCGAGGTGGAGTTCGAAGTCGCCGCCGCGGGTGGACAGCAGGAACGCGCCGTCGACGGCGGGTGCCCAGATGATCTCGCCGTCCACGACGCGGGCGATGTGGTCCCGGATCGGGTACCCATGGTCGGAGGTCTCGCTGACCGCGGTGTAGGCGTCGGCGCCGAGCGCCAGTGCGTACGGGCCGTTGACGCCGGCCAGGCGCAGCGCGGTCACGGCCCGGCTGACGGCGGCCGGATAGTCTCGGACGTCCGCCGGCAGGGCGATCGCCGGGTTGGACGAGCCGGGGCGGATGCCGGCGATACCGGCCTCGGCGTAACCCTCGAAGATCGCGCGGTCCTCGGCGAACGCCAGCCGGCGGGCGCCGTTTTTGACCGGCTGCCAGTCCGCGTCCTTGGCGCCCCGTTCGACGTCGTCGACCTGCTGCCGGTCGACGGCGAAGGCCACCCGAAGCTCGACGATCGGCTGTGCGTGGCGGACACGGGCGGCGACCCCGTCGGCGAGGGACTCGATGTCCCGCAGATGCCCGGTGCCCACCGCCGACAACTGAACCCCGGCCGGGCCAACGACGTCGACGAGGCGGCGACCGGCCACGTGCCGGCGGAACGTGCGCCGCGCCTCGTCCTCCAGGTCGGCCCACGCGGCGTCGGAGATCGGCGCCAGTTCCCGATGCAGGTTGTCCATCACTCGTCGCTCCCTTTGAGGTCACCGATCCCGAGGGTGCGGACCGGCATCGCCCGCTCGGACGGCGCGGCGGCCGTGGCCTCGGGCGCGTCGGGCAGGTCGTCGAGAAAATCGGCGCTCGGGACGAAGAACAGGGTGCCGGTCACAGGGGTGGAGAAGTCCAGGATCCGGTCGTACCGCGCCGGCGGATCACCGAGGAACATCCGCTCGAGCATCCGCTCGGTGACGGCCGGGGTGCGGGCGTAGCCGATGAAGTACGTGCCGAACTCACCACGTCCCACCGTGCCGAAGGGCATGTTGTCACGCAGGATCTTGCGCTCGGTACCGTCGGGTTCGGTGATCGTGGTCAGCGCGACATGCGAGTCGGCCGGCTTGACGGCGTCGTCCAGCTCGACGTCGGAGAGCTTCTCGCGGCCGATCACCAGCTCCTGGGCCTCGACCGGCAGGGCGTTCCACGCCCGCAGATCGTGCAGGTACTTCTGGACGATGACGTAGCTGCCGCCGGCGAACCGCTCGTCCTCCGCGCCGATCAGCACCGCGGCGGCCGCCGCCGGGCCGACCGGGTTCTCCGTCCCGTCGACGAAACCCAGCAGGTCGCGCACGTCGAAGTACTTGAACCCGTGCACCTCATCCTGGACGGTCACCGCGTCCCGCACGCGCCCCATGATCTCCGCCGCCAGCGCGAAGCACAGGTCCGGCCGCTGCGCCCGGATGTGGAACAGCAGGTCTCCGGATGTGGCCACCGCGCGGTGGACCGGTCCGGCGAGTTCGCGCAACGGGTGCAGCTCGGCCGGGCGCGGCCCGGCGAACAGCCGGTCCCACGCCTCCGAGCCGATCCCCGCGACGCAGCTCAACCTGCCTTCCTGCGCCCGGAACCCGATGGCCCGTCGCAGGCCCGGCAGGTCGGACAGCAGTGCCCGCGCCCGCGACTCGCCCCCGGCATCGATGGTCAGCACGAGGAACAGCGCCGCGCGGGTCAGCGGGCTCAGCACCGCCTGCGGGATCACGTTGCCGCGCTACCCGTTCACGGCGCCGCTACGCCTGTGTTCCGTTGTTGCGACAACTCTCCGACCGCGCCGCGGCGCTGACGTACATCGTGCTCGTGCTGGCCGTCTCGGCTGCGACCGCCGGCCTGCTCGGCGGGCTGATCCTGGCGATCTCGCCGCTGCACCAGTGACACGGCCGCGGTCCAGGCCGCCACCGCCGCCGGATGCGGTCGGCGAACCGTCAGAGGCCCGGTCAGCGCCGCGGAGAGCAGCAGCCCGGCCCACCCGTTCAGCCGCACGGCTGACGGACCGGGCATCCGATACCGCCGCCAACTTGCCCAGACGCGCGGGAGGGCCGCTGCGGCGCCCTGAACCCCAGGGCATCCTCGCCCAGGACCCGGCGCTGCGGGAAACCACCACCGTGCCCTACTGCGTAACACCGCGGTCGGATTCCACCGCAGCAACGGCGAACCCGACATCGCCCGAGCCACCAGACGCGCCAATCGCTGCCCCAACGACCTCATCGACGCCGTGACCAGGAGTTACCCGACTCTGCAATGACTCTGTTCCTTCTTCCGGGGCCGGCCTGGAGTCACGCTGTATTTCGAGTGCCGTCATCAGCGCATTGCGATCCACGTGCTCCAGCTGCCGACGTGCCACGCCGATCGCTGCCATGATGACGGCCGCCTTGATGTCTCGGCCTGAGACTCCATCGATCGCTGCCAGTTCCTCTATCAAAACGTCATCAGCCAATGGGAGTTCGGCCGGCAGGTGGGTTCGCCAGATTCCGATCCGGGCCTCCCGATCGGGGAGGTCGAAGTCGACGTGAAGCAGTCGGGACTCGACGGCCGCATCGTAGCTGTGCGGCAGGTTGCTAGCGAAGACCACCAAGCCCTCGAACGCGTCGAGCGCCTGGAGCAGTTCGGTGCGCATCGAGTTGATGGCGCTTTCCGCCGCTTGCTCTGGTTGTGCGAACCTACGGGACAGGAGTGATTCTGCCTCGTCGATGAACAGGAGCGCCCGCTCTCGCGTCGCGGCAGCGAACAGATTCGCCAGGTTCTTCGGGCCGTCGCCGTGGTATTTGCTCTCCAGGTCCGACAGCCGCGCTGACATGATCCGCAGGCCAAGGCGGTCGGCAACCGCATGGGCGGCAAGGGTCTTACCGGTTCCGGGCGGACCGCGAAAGTTCACTGCCACAGACGGGTTGGGCTCGATCGAACTCAGGTTCCAGGTGTCGAACACCGTGGGGCGCGCTTCATAGAATGCAACGCAGTCCAGGAGTCGTTGCATCGTCGGTTCCGGCAGGATGACCTGCGAGAAGCGGTACTTCGGTGTCGTGCTGGAGAAGGTCCGCTCCGCAGAGCCGGAGGTGTCGGGAGTTGCGGCCTTTCCGGCAGTCGGTGCGGGCGGAATCCCATAGCCGATTCGCATCGCGAACGGCGGCGGGTGAAAGGCCTGGACGAACTCGTTCATGACGCTGAAGAGCCGGACACGCAACTGTGCGGCATCAACCGGTGTCACCCACTCCGGGATGCCGTCGAGGACGAGTGGCGCGATATCCGCCGCTGGGCCGGCCGGGCGCCCGTCACGTCTCGACACGAATCACCTGCCCGAGTTGTCCGGAGAGTGTCCCGTCCACCTGGCCTGCCTGCCAGGTCTGGGAACGGACCTGGGTGCCGTAGGAGTTGAAGACACCAGCGACGACTTTGTACTTGCCACTCGCCAGACGGGTGGCGATGACATTGGCGTAGCCATTCCTCAGGGAGTTCAGCGCGACCCAGTTGCTGACCGTCGACCACCTCAGATAGATCACGACGATCGCAGCACCAGCGGCCAGGCTCGAGACTACCCACCAGATAATCAGGCTAACGGGTTCCATGACGGCCTCATCTGTAGACGACCATGCCCGCGCCGGCGGCGTGGGACTCGATGATCTCCCGACTTGGGCTGCGGGAACTGGCGATGGCTCTGGCATCGATGACCTGTTTCGTCGCCTGGTTGTAGAAGCCCTGGACGATGCGGGTGTTCCGTGGCTTTCCGTCGAACACGCCGGGGATGACCGCGTACTGCTGGTTGGCGACACGTTCGGCGATGGTGAAGGCGATAATTTTTTCGTCGGCGGCCTTGATGTGGCCTCGTTGTCGGAACCACTCGGTGAGGGCTTCCATGGTGAGCACGATGACGAGAACCGAGATCAGGATGACTCCGTAGTGATGCAGCGCCCAGATGATTGCTGCAGAAAATGGGTCGGACACTCCTCGACTCCTTCACGGAAAGGTCGGGTCGGTTCCTAACGGTGGCGCCTGAACCAGCGGTTGAGATCGTCCTGCGACAAGGCGCGACGCCGGCGACGCCGACGTAGGCGGAAGGCGAGACCGACGACAGCCACCGCCGCCAACCCGGCCTCGACGAGATTTTCAGTCCAGCTCATCTACGGCACCTCTACGGGAAGATGACCAGATCGTGTTTTGCGAGGTGTGCGGAGAGTTCCGGGTCGAACCGTCGCACTACCATGGCCCGTCCGTAGACTTCGCCCGCCGGGTTGGAGCACGGCATGTGGTTGGCGTCCACGAAGACCTGGAAGCAGAGTGTCACCCGCCTGCGAAAGGAGGTGCGGAGACGCCTGCGGACCAGCAGCGCACCGTGATCGACGCACGGGTCGGCGGGGCGTTCACTCACGAAGTAACGGATCACCTCGCGCATCGTCAGGGCGTCGACACCGATCGGCCTCGGCACCTTCGAGATTTGGTGGACAGCGCTCTGGAGCATTTGGAAGAAGGCCGGATACACGACTGCTGCCAGTGGATCCGTGATAGGCGACATTGATGGCTTTCCGGTGTCGTCGGACATGCGTGCCCCTATTGACTGCGCCGTTCCGGTAGTATTTGGCCCGCATCTGGACCGCCGGCCCTTGCGCTGGTACACAGTCATCGCTGGTCCCTTGCGGTCCCCACAGCAGAGTCATCCCTTGTCGGGGAGTATGCGTACCGCACGGGCCCGCGGTGAAGGCCCGCGGGTCACTCAATGACCCGTGTCAGCCACCCGACAAACGCATTCACGGCGGAGCGCAAGGATGAACGGATGGACGACGGTACAGTAACCGGCCGAGTGCTGACCGTGCTCGACGCCGTGGCCGACCTCAACGACGGCGCAACCCTGGCCACCCTGACCCGGCGCACCGGCATCCCGAAGCCGACCGTGCGCCGCATCGCCGCCGATCTTGTGAACCGCGGAGTGCTGCAACGCGAGGGCTCCGTCTACTCGCTGGGCCCGCGCCTGCTCGAGTTCGGCCAGCGGGCGGCCCCGGAGCTGCGGTTGCTCGCGCAGCCTCACCTGTATGACTTGTTCCACCGGACCCGGGAGGTCGTCTGGGTCTCGACATTCACCGAGTCGAGCAACGTGTTGGTGGCGAGCGCCTTCGGCCACGACCGGGCGGCGGACATGCGCCGTCCGTGGCCGAGCACGTTGCGTAGCTTCCGGTTCCTCAACAGCGCGGCCGGGTTGGTCCTGCTGGCCGAGCGCCCCGAGCTGGCCGAGGAGTTCCGGGCCCGGCCGCTGCCGCGCCTCACTCCGTACAGCCTCACCACCTGGGCCGGCCTCGACGCCGCCACTCGGGCCGCGCAGCAGGCTAGATGATTGATGCCTTGAAGATTCGGGCGTGTGTCGCTGCTGGGTAGATGCGGGGAGGGTGTCCAAGATCGGCGTTGCTGACCCAGCCGCCGA
>NZ_JBEPDB010000081.1:0-41672 GCF_040300025.1 Dactylosporangium sp. NPDC000555
TCGTCGGCGGACCAGAAAGCGGACCTGGAGCGGCAGGCCGGGCGGGTTGTCACCGCCGCGACCGCACGAGGGTTGACGGTCGCCGAGGTGGTGTCGGAGGTTGGGTCGGGGCTGAACGGTAACCGGCCGAAGCTGGCGAAGCTGCTCCGCGACCCGGCCGCGACCGTGATCGTGGTCGAGCACCGTGACCGGATCGCCCGGTTCGGCGTCGAGCACCTGACGTGCGCGCTCGCCGCAACCGGCCGTCGGATCGTCGTCCTCGACGACACCGAGGTGTCCGACGATCTCGTGCGGGACATGGTCGAGGTCCTCACCTCGTTCTGTGCGCGCTTGTACGGGCGCAGGTCGGCCGCGCGGAAGGCAAAGGCCGCGATGCGCGTCGTCGAGGCCACTCCGTGACCAAGCAGGGCTTCCGGGTCGAGCTGAACCCGACACCGGAGCAACGGGAAGCGATGGGGCGCCATGCCGGGCTGTCGCGGTTCGTGGAGAACTTCGCCCTGGACAAGATCCGGGCCGCGTTCGCGCAGCGTGCCGCCGAGGAGTCGTACGGCGTCCCAGCCGGCCAGCTCACGAAGGCACCGTGGACGGCGATCGACCTAGAGAGGCTGTGGCGTGCCGAACACCCGCAGGTCGCCCCGTGGTTCGCCGGGTTCGGGCTGTCCAGCCGCATCCCGAAGGAGGCGTGCCGACTGCGCGCAGCCGGGCTCAAGAACTGGTGGGAGTCGAAGACCGGGAAACGCAAGGGCCGTAGGGTCGGCTTCCCGAAGCTGCGTAAACGCAAACACGGGTCGCGGTTCCGCTACGACGCCGACCGCGCCAAACCGGCCGGTGCCGACGCGGTGGTCCTGCCGGGCGTCCCGGGCCGTGTCGCCGTGCGTGAGGACATGTCGTGGCTGGTCGACCGCCTCGCCGACGGCCGCGCCCGCATCATCGGCTCCACCGTGCGGGAGAAGGCCGGCCGCTGGTGGGTAACGTTCCAACTCGACGTCGACCGCAGCGACGTGAACGCCAGACGCGCCGTGGACCCGAACGCGCCGACGTGCGGAATCGACGTCGGGCTGAAAACGTTCGCCACCATCGTGGACGACACCGGCATGGTCGAAGAGATTCAGGCGCCACGCGCGCTCAAGGCCGCCCAGCGCCGGCTGCGCCGCGCGAACAAGGCCCTGCACCGTAAGCAGCCGGGCTCCGCGAACCGGGCCAAGGCCCGTGAAGCCGTCGCCGCCATCCACCTGAAGGTCGCCCACCGGCGCGGCGACTTCCTGCACAAGCTCACGACGAGACTCGCGAGATCCAAGCGCGCCATCGCCGTGGAGAGCCTGAACGTCGCAGGGATGGTCCGCAATCGCCGTCTCGCCCGTGCCATCTCCGATGCCGGGTTCGGGGAGTTCCTGCGCCAGCTCACCTACAAAGCCGACTGGTACGGCTCCAAGTTGTGGGCCGCCGAGCGTTGGTATCCCAGCTCGAAGACGTGCTCGGCGTGCGGAGCCATCAACTCCGCGCTGACCTTGTCGGATCGCACCTGGGCCTGCGCCTGTGGCGCCGAACACGACCGCGACCACAATGCCGCAAGGAACCTCCTCGCGGCGATGCACGCAGTTTCCTAGCAGCACGTCGCCTTGCAGTTCCGTGGGAGACGTAAAACGCCTGTGGAGGACCGGTAAGTCCCCGGCGCAAGCCAGGGCATGGGCCGATGAATCAGGAACGAGAATCACTGAGATTCTCCGAACGGTTGAACCAGGCCGACCTGCGCGATGATCGCCGCCTTCGCGACTTGTCCGCTGCTCTATTTCCCGTCGGCCCGCCAGGGGCCGGAGTTCGACGGCGCGGAGGCGCCCGCGACGTGACCGCAGGGCGGCAATGCCTGCCCGCTGTTACCGGCCGAACGGGTTGCCGGGGTCAGGCCGCCGTCGGAGGCAGAGGCGGAGGCGGAGATCGGGCTCCACGTGTTCGGGTGACCTCGATCCACATCCACACAGGCATGCCGACCAGGCCTGCACCGGCCGGGTCCGGGGCGAGGCCGATCGCGGCCGGCCTTGAGCGTACGCCCGCCTTCCGCGCGTTGGCGGCGCCAGTGCCCGCGCCGCCGATGCGACCGGGAAGGCCCGCCAAGTCGCACGTGTTCGCGGCGCTGTTGCGGGGCGAGGTGGTATCGCTGCCGACGACACGAACGCCCAGGTCAGTGTTGCCCGGCTCGGTACGGCACCACGACGTTTCCCGGCTCGGTACGGCACCACGACGTTTCCCGGCTCGGTACGGCACCACGACCAGGACGAACACCGTTGACTCCGACGCCAGCGGCGCGCACGCCTCGCCAGGCGTGCGCGCCAAACTCTTACCACCGGCCTCGCGCGGTCAGCGGGAAGCGTCGGTGTGCAAGTAGCGAATCACATCATCAAGGCTTGCCACGTCCCCGTACTTCATGTGAATGTCGAACAGGGTGACCTTGTGCGACGTCTGGCATCTGTCGGCTACGCAGTCCGCCGGGATGACGAGATTGAAGTTGTACTGAAAAGCGTCGATTGCCGTGGCACGAACGCAACCACTTGTGGACATTCCCGTGACGATCACGGTGTCGCAGCCGGCGTCGATGAGATACGACGCCAGCGGGGTCCCGAAAAATCCGCTTGGCTTCCCAGCCTTGTGTACCACTATGTCGTTGGCCAGCGGCTTGAGATCGTCGACGATCTGGTCGCTCGGGGGGAGATCGGATGATGTCGGTCCGGGGTCGAGCGGAAGGTCCTCCATGCTCCGCTTCCATTTGCCACGCTCGGCCGGCTTGGCATAGTGCTTCGGATCCTCGAACGACTTCGTGAAGAAGACGGGGATGTCGAGTGGGCGTGCGGCTGACAGCAGTCGTGAGATTGCTTCCACGGCTGGATACCCCGTCGGACTCCACCCGCTCGAGTATCGGGAATCGACAAACCCCCACGTCATGTCGACGACCACGATCGCCGGGCGGATGCCGGCCTCGATGGGCGCCCCTAATCGTGAGATGCCCTTGTCGAAGGACGCAAGATCGTCGTCACTGATCACGTCACTCCACGGGTACTTCGTCGCAGTCATGCCTTCCCCCTCAGCCACTGCTGCTTGCATCGACAAGGTTGTCGATCAGCGCGGAGGGATCGAAGTTGCCGTACTGCTGAACACCACCGGCTTCTTGCGCCTTGATGACGGTAGCCGCGTCCTGCTTTCCGTAAGGCAGTAGCTTGAATGCGTCGGAGGTCGCCTTGATCTGGGCCAGCGCCACCTGCTCGTTCAGGCTGGCGGCTTTGGCGAAGATCGGGGCCGCGGCCTCAGGGCTGGCCAGGACCTGCTTTTGCGCCTGCGCATAGCAGTCGAGCATTCCCTTGGCTGCCGCCCTGTTCTTGGACAAAAATTTCGCGTTCGCACTGAGAGCGGTGGCGCCGAGCGGATCGATATCGGGGTCGCCCGAGAGCTTCTTGATCTCGTGGACCCCCGCGGCAACGGCGGCATCGGGCAACGGCGGATTTTGAATGAACCCCTGTATCGCGCCGGCGGTAGCGAGGCCGATGAGCGCGGTCGCGGTCCCGGTGTACGTCGTATGGACGTCGGTGCCCAACGTCAGGCCTTCCTTCGGGAGGAAGGTGAGGAAGACGAGGTCGGCCAAGGACCCGGAACTCGAGGCGCCGACGGTCTTTCCTTTCAGGTTTTGCACCGTCTTGATGTCCTTCGTGCCGTACAGGACGAGTGCGACGGAGTCCGTTCGGGCGACGATCTTGGCAGATCCCGGCTGTTTGAAGGCGGCCTGGATCGCAGCGCCGCCGCCGCTGTTGAGCATGTCGATCTGTCCCGCCGACAATGCCGGCGAAGCAGCCGGAGTCTTGAGGATCGTAATGCTGGGATCCACGCCGAACTGATGGCACATGCCCGGGTTGGCCTGGATCACCATATCGGGGGTGTAGGGCGAGTTGGGGTCCGTAAAGGCATAGCGGACAGTCGTGAGGTTCGGTGCGTTCGACGAGTGGCTTTCCGTGCCGGACCCGCAGCCCTCCAGCGTCAGCCCGATCAGCGCGGTTGTACATACCGCGACCGCCCCTCGCGCGGCTTGTGTCACGGCTGCTTGCTGTGTCATTTGCACTCCAACCGAAAGAGTGTGTGCCCCAGTTGTCTCAGGTTCGTTGCCGGTACGAGTCTGGTTGTCTACTTGGGTTCGCGGCCGTCGCACCGTCGACGTTCCTCAAGGCCGAGTCCGCCTCGAGATCGTCGGCCAAGACATGATCAGTAGCGCGGTTGCATTCCGGTCGGACGCTTGCCGGGCGACCCGTGGTGGTGTGCAGCATAGGACTGGGCCACAGTTGCGTCAAGCGGGTCAGTGTTCCGCTATATGGAATCCGCCAAGCTAGACCGGCGAGCTACCGCAGGCAGCGTGACATCGCCACCATGCCCTGCGACGGCGGCGACTGCAGGGCCGGGCCGTGATCGGCGAGGAACCGGCCGATCGCGGCGCGGTCGGAGCAGCGGGAAGTCCTCGCGGGCGAGCACGGAGAACCACCGTGTGTCGTCAAGGAATCGGACGAACGGCCACCAGAAGCGGCACCAGGTTCCGTGTAACATCGACGCTCATGGAAGGCTCGGCCCCGTCGAGCCGCGCCGCGATGGCGCCGCACGCGCGAACTGTCCGCAGGAACAATCGCCGTACCCATCTCACAGGAGGCAGACGTTGCACAACAACGCAAAGCGGTGGCGACTGCGACTTGCCACACTGGCCACGCTGGTCGCCACGCTGATCGGTGGAGCGACGCTGGTCGCACCCGGCGCGGCGTCCGCGGACACCGCGGCCCTGACCCGGCAGCCACTCGGGTCGGCGTCGTACATCCTAAGATTTACGATCACCAATGACACGAACGCTTCGGTGAACGGCTGGCAGCTGGAGTTCGATCTGCCCCCGGGTGAGTTCGTCCAGGGGCTGTTCGCGTTCGATATCAAGGTCACGCGGACGGACCAGCACTTCGTCCTCCAAAACGCGAACCCGGTCGTGCTGAACCCGGGTAGGTCCATCAGCACCGGCATTTTCATCGTCGGTCTCAGCTGGCCGCTCAACTGCGTCACCCGCGGCACGCCGTGCACCTTCAGCCCGTAGCCGCCGGGCACGCGACCTATCTCTGACGCCTGACGGGATGTGGGCTCCGCGCGCGGCGCAGGGCCC
Organism: Dactylosporangium sp. NPDC000555; assembly: GCF_040300025.1. Taxonomy (NCBI): domain Bacteria; kingdom Bacillati; phylum Actinomycetota; class Actinomycetes; order Micromonosporales; family Micromonosporaceae; genus Dactylosporangium; species Dactylosporangium sp. NPDC000555. Next base: position 5,171 of record NZ_JBEPDB010000081.1, read on the forward strand.
TGCCCTTTCCGGCCCGCGATGATAGACGGCGCCAAAGACGCCTTGGAGCGACGTCAATTGGCTGACAGCGGCAGTCCGCCGAGCAAGTCTCCGTGGTCATGCATCCGGCGCCCACAGTGCACGGGGTTCTTCATGATCACGGAGCGAACGTGCTGCTTTTTGTGCATGTTCACTCCGTGATCACGGCGAACCTGATGGTCGGGCGACGCAGATCGCAGGCACAGCCCGCGCCGCCCGAACTCGGCTTCTCGCGATGCCAAGCGCCCAATTGACGGTCACGCTTGTACGTCGCGGAACCTCAGCAGGAGCCCGCCGATCAGCAGGGTCCCGCACGCCCAGGCGGCGAGCACGCCCTTGCCGGCGGTCATCGGCGCGATGTGTTCGAACAGCCGATGCCACTGCGGCTCGGTCACCATCTGGGCGAGGATCGGCGGGAGGTACAGCAGGCCGAGCACTGTGCCGATCGCGGCGCCGGAGTCGCGCACGGCGGCGGCGGTGCCGAGGCTGAGGAGCGCGATCAGCACCAGGTAGGCGACCGAGCCGATGGCGCGCAGGACGGGGCCGTCGACGAGCGAGAGGCGCGGCAGGAGGGTGCCGGCGACCAGCACGGCGGCGAGCTGGGTGAGGCTCGCCGCCGCGGCGACCGTGACGGCGAGCACCAGCGCCTTGGCGGCCAGCACCACCGGGCGGCTCGGGATCGCGGTCACGGTGGTGCGGATCAATGTCGTGCTGTACTCGCCGCTGACGGCGAGGACGGCCAGCACCGCGACAGGAGCCTGCCCCAGGTACACGCCGCTGAGGGCGAGCCGGGTGGCGTCGGCCCCGCAGCCGTCCCGCACGCAGTCGGCCGCGGCGGATATCGCGGCGCCCAGCGCCACGGTGACGGCCGCGGTGATCACAAGCAGCCACGCGGGGCCGGGAGTGGTACGCAGTTTCGTCCATTCCGCGCGTGTCGCGTTCCATGCGGTGCTCGCGCCGCCACCTCCGCTTCGCTCCGGCGACGGCGCGAGCCAAAACTGTACACATGGTTCGCGGCACCTCCGCTCCGCTCCGGACCACTCACGCCGCCACCTCCGCTTCGCTCCGGCGACGGCGCGAGCCAAAGCTGTACACATGGTTCGCGGCACCTCCGCTCCGCTCCGGACCGCTCACGCGTCCCTCCGGCGCACCAGGACGGCGGCGATCGCGAGGGCGGTGTAGCCGCACAGCACAGCCATTCCGGCCCACGGCGGCAGCGGGTAGTAGCCGTTGGCGGGGGTGTAGATCGTGTCGACCTGGGGGTACCGGACAAGGGTTTGTTGCATCGCCAGCGCGGCGACGGGGGTGACCTCGGTCAGCCACCGTGCCACGGGTGGCGGTATGAACGGGATGAGCGCCAGGAAGTAGGGCAGCACCGTGACGGCGACGACGGCGGTGACCGCGGTGGCGCTGCGCCGCAGGATGGTGCCGACAGCCAGGGCGAGAAGTGCGGCGGTGCCAGCCTCGGCGCGCAGCAGATCGCCGGGCGGTGCCGGGAACACGTAGACGCCGAGGCCGCGGACGACCCGCGTCCACAGCGGCACCGCGACCGCGGCGGCGGCCAGGGTGGTGGCGAACGTGACGCCGGCGATCACGACGGCCTTGGCGGCGAGCACGCGGATGCGGCCCGCGCCGGCGCTGAGCGTGGTGCGGACCCGTCGCGCCTCGGGGCGGACCGCACCGACCAGAGCGACGGGCACGGCATCGGTCTGGCCATTTTCGCCGCGATCGCCCACGCGAACCGCTCCCCTCTGACCGCCGGCCCACGCCCCGGCGGCGGCCTCCACATCACCGTCGACTTCGCGACCACACAAGAGGCACACCTTCGGCAGCCGCCATGGCACGACCCGGCCGCTCAGCAAGCCGAGTGGGAATAGGACCCAGATGGCGCGTCAAGCGACGCCAAAGCAGAGCGACCATTAACCGACCTGCCGACTGAGGTTCCGCAGGACAGCCACCCCTCGCCATTACCCAACGAAGTCACGAACTCGCACGCTGTACTGGACAGCTCCCGCCGACGGTGCTACGGTTCGAATTGGCGTTGATTTGTGTCGATGATTTCGAGACCCGACCGACATGCCAACGGGGGATCCATGAGCGATCAGAGCGCTGCGGAAATTGGCGCGCAGCGCGCCGGTTCCGCTACGAATGCCGACGCCTGGCGAAACTCCGCGGTGGACCAGGTCCGCCAGATCGGGTTCGTCGTGATCAATGGTGTCGAAAACCAGGAAGCCCTCGGTCGGACACTCGAGAGCTTCGGCCGGATGATGCCGCAGTACGACGGCAATCTGACCTACGAGGTCCGGGCCGAGCCGGGCTTCGATGACCGGGCTTATTCAAAAAGCCAGAACGAGATACGGGCCCATACCGAGGCTCCCGGCTGGCAGCCCCCGCCGAAGTATCTCGCGCTGTGGTGTCACGTCCAGGCGCGCGGCGGCGGAGGCGAGACCTGCCTGGCCGATGTGAAATCCTATCTTCGAGGTCTGGATCGCGCCACCGTCAAGCGTCTGCGCTCCTGGGACATAGCGTGGGGCGGAGCCAACATGAGCGGCCGTGGAAGCGCCGGCGTGGTGGCCCCGATGCTGGCACCGGACGGATCCGGTGATGAAGTCCTTCGCTTCAGCTACAACCTGCTGACCAGTGGAGAATATGACCCGCCGCTCGACGGTGCGGTGCCGGAGGAACGGCTGCCGTGGGGACGGTTCGGGCTCGATCTGGCCCACCAGGTGCATGCGCACTTCAATGACACCGCATTGAAGATACGCATCCCGGAGAATGCTGTCCTCTTATGGGACAACCAGCGTTTGGCTCACGCTCGCACCCTCTACGTCGATCCACGACGGCACTTGACCAGATATTGGATCGCCGAGGCATGAAATGATGTCGTACAGCGGCCCTAGGATGCGTTCCATAGCGGCCGATCGAGGTTTGGATCAGGCGTATCTCCACGAGTTCGACGTGGTGACCTCGGTGCTTCCGTTCCGGGTCAACAATTACGTCGTGGATAGTCTGATCGACTGGCACCGGCCGCGGGAGGATCCGATTTTCAACCTCACCTTTCCGCACCGGCGAATGCTCCAACCGGAGCACTTCGACCTGGTCGCGTCCGCGCTCGGCTCCGGCGACCGGCTGAGCGTCGAGCACGCGGTGGCCAAGGTGCGCGACGAGCTGAACCCGCACCCGGCCGGGCAGCTGGACGCCAACGTGCCGCAGCTCGACGGGGTCCCCCTGGAGGGTCTGCAGCACAAGTACCGCGAGACGGTGCTGGTCTTCCCCGCACAGGCACAGTCGTGCCACGCGTACTGCTCCTACTGCTTCCGCTGGCCACAGTTCACCGGGGAGCCGCAGCGGAAGATCAAGACCGCCTCGCCGGACATGCTGACGGCCTACTTGCGGGCCCACCCCGAGGTCACCGACGTCCTGCTGACCGGCGGCGACCCGTTCCTGATGCGCACCCACGTGCTGCTGCGCTGGATCCGGGCGGTGTCGGCGGCCGACGGTCCACACCCTCGCACGATCCGGATAGGCACCAAGGCGCCTGCCTACTGGCCGCAGCGCTTCCTGACCGACCCTGACGCGGCCGAGCTCCTCCAGGAGCTGTGCCGGCTGGTCGACAACGGCCACCACGTCGCGGTCATGGCGCACTACTCCCATCCGCGAGAGCTGGAGACCGCAGCCGCACGGGCCGCGGTCCGGGCTCTGCAACGAGCGGGAGTGACGATCCGCTCGCAGGCGCCGGTCGTCGCTCACGTCAACGACGATCCGGCGGTCTGGGCCGCGCTGTGGCAGCGCCAGGTCGATCTGGGCATCAGCCCGTACTACATGTTCGTGGAGCGGGACACCGGCGCCAAGCGCTACTTCGCGCTTCCGCTCGCCCGCGCGTTCGGCATCTACGTCGATGCCATCCGGCAGGTCTCCGGCCTCGCGCGCACCGCACGCGGTCCGATGATGTCCACCTACCACGGCAAGATCCTGATCAGTGGTGTATCGCGGATCGGGCGGGGCCGGGCCTTCATCTGCTCGCTGTTGCAGGCCCGCGATCCGCAGCTCGTCGGCTCGACGTTTCTCGCCCGATACGACGAGTCCGCGACCTGGATCGACGACCTGCGACCGGTAGCCGGCACGACCTGGCCGTGGCTCGGCGCGGACCGGCGGGACCCGTCGTTCGGGGCGCTGGCCTCATGAGCATCGAGCAGGCACCCTTGCTGCGAGACCAGTTGCGCCGGGCTCGTGAGTCCTTGCCGGCGGACGTTTTCGCGTACTACGAATCCGGATCGTTCGGTGAGGAGTCCACCCGCGAGGCCGCCGACGCGTGGTCGCGGTACCGGTTCGCACCCCGCGTGCTGCGCAACGTCTCTCGCGTCGACACATCGGTGCAGATCCTCGGGTGCACGTTCACGTCGCCGATCGGCGCCGCTCCGTGCGCCTTCCACGGACTCGCGCACGCCAAAGGCGAGGTGGCCTCGCGGTCGGCGTTCGACAAGCGCGGTTCGCTCTTCGTCGCCTCGATGCGCAGTTCCATGCCACTGGCCGACATCGCCGAGGCAGGCTCCGGCGACTGGTGGTATCAGACGTTCGCCACCCGGGATCCAGGGCCCGCGCTCGGCCTCGCCGCCCGCGCTCGCGACCTCGGCGCGACGGCGATCGTCCTGACCGGCGACACGCCGGTGGTGGGGCCGAAGTACCGGGTGGCCGGCCGCCGCATCCGGGTGCCCGACGAGCAGTTCTTCTCGAACGTAGCGGCGGCACCCGGCGCGGACCAGAGCGACTTCGCACCCCTCGAGGAGAGCCCCGCCGCAACCTACTCCTACATCCGGCAGCTGCGGGACGTCTCCGGCCTGCCGGTACTGGTGAAGGGTGTGCTGCGGCCCGACGACGCACTACGCGCGCTGGACGGCGGCGCGGCCGGGGTCATCGTGTCCAACCACGGTGGACGCCAATGCGGTCGCGCGGTGTCCAGCGCCGAGGCGCTGCCCGCGGTCGCCGCGGCGGTCGGCGGCCGAGCGCCGGTGCTCGTGGACGGCGGGATCCGCAGTGGCGTGGACGTCGCGGTCGCGCTGGCCCTCGGCGCTTCGATGGTGTTGATCGGACGGCCGGTGCTGTGGGCCCTGGCGACCGGCGGCGCGGACGCCGTGATGGGCCTGCTGACCACATTGGACGGTGAGCTCGAGCAGATGCTGGCCCTGCTCGGCGTGACCAGCCCGGCCGACGTGACGGCCGAGCTGTTGTGGCCCGCCGCCGGGCCGAAGAACTCCTGCCCGCCAGGCGTGGCAGGTGGACAGTTCGCATCCGGAAACCCGACGAGGGGGTGAATCACGATGAAGCGGATCTTCGCGCGCCTCACACGCAAGTCCATGCCCGGTCGGTACGTCTGGCACTGACCGTGACATCGCCGGAGGAGGCCGGGGCCCGTGCCGTGCACCGGCCTCCTCGGGCCCAGCCGGGCTGACGAGGTTGACGAGGCGGAAGCGACACTCGAACGGACACGATGAACTCGATGAGCGTTGCCCTGCGGCCGGCAGAAACCGGCATGAGCTGGCGGACCTTCACCCGCGCGTACAACGCCGACAGGCTCGGCTTCCTGAACGCGCTGCCGGCAATCGGGCCGGTTGTCCGCATGGGGGCCAACCTGGTCTTCGTGTCCGATCCCGCGCTGATCGAAGCGGTGTTTCGGGGGACGAACACCGACTTCCAGATGACGTTGAACCGCCGCCTCGAGGCGGTCGCCGCGGGCCGTGGCGACGCGGCGCTGGAGGCCTGGATGAGTGCCCGCCGGCGGGCGACGTCGGCGGTACACCGTACAGCCACAGACGGCGACGCTACGGGGCAGGTCGAGTTGTCGCACCAGATCGACGCCTGGACGGCGGCGGCCGCACCCGTCAGCGTGGTCGAGGACCTCACCCGGCTGAACCTCCGAGCATCCGTGCGGCTCGTGGCGGGAGGCCCCGATCCCGGCCTCGAAACGGGAACACTCGCGTTGCTGCCCAGACTGATCGCGGTCGTCGACGACGGAACCCGGCTGCCCGGCCCGTTCGCGATGCTGGTCCGGCGGCACCGGCACGCCAGGCGTGACGACCAGGCCCTGCGCGACCACGTCCTCGCCCTGGCCGACTCGGCCCCCGGCTCCGGCGGCATCGTCGGCGAGCTGGCCGGCACGGAGGTCGACCGGGCCACCATCGCCAACCTCGCGGTGGCCATGCTCCTTGCCGGGACACTCGTGCCGGCGGCCGCGGGAGCGTGGATCCTGGCGCTACTGGCGGCCAATCCCACGTGGCAGGACCGGTCGCGAGCCGACCCCGAAGCCAGGACGTCGGTCATCAATGAAGCACTGCGCCTCTACCCACCTACCTGGCTGATCAGCCGGACCGTCGCCGCTGACGGCGTGTATGCCGGCTGGAGCCTGCGCGCCGGCGACGAGGTCGTCATCTCACCGTACGTCAGCCAACGGGACCCCGTGGTCTTCCCCGAACCGGAGCGGTTCGCTCCCGAACGATGGGCGGGCCTGCGGCCGGGCATCGCCCAGTACTTCCCCTTCGGCGCCGGTGCGCGTCGATGTGTGGCCGCCGAGCTCTCGTTGCGACGCCTCGACGAACTCGTCCAACAGGTGCTGCGGCGGGCCACCCGGCTGAGCGGCGGCTTTCCGCGATCGATGTCGACGACCAGCACGCTGTTCCCGGCTGACCTGCGAGTGCGGTTCGCCGACTGACCATCCGAAGACGCTCTTCACCGCAGCGAGGGACAACTGTGCGCATCAAGCTGGCGGACGTTGACATCTACTTCACCGCGTCCACCCGACGGCCCTGGGAACCGCACCAACCGGTGCTGCTCGGCCTGCACGGCGGACCGGGCATCGACGGTTCCCAGATGCGCTATTTCCTCGAGCCGCAACAGGAATGGGCCACCGTCGTCGTCCCGGACCAGCGCGGCCACGGACGCAGCGATCGATCGACGCCGCCGGCGTGGACCTTGGACCAGTGGGCCGCCGACATCCGGCAGTTCGTCGAGGTACTGGGGCTCGAGCGCGTCCTGCTGGTCGGCACGTCGTTCGGCGGATTCGTGGTCCAGCGCTTCCTGGCCAGCTATCCGGGAGTGGTCCGCGGCGGAGTGGTCATCGGATCGTCGCCGCGCCGGGCTTCGGAGAGCGAGATCATCGAACGGTACCGTGACCTCGGCGGGGACGAGGTCGCCCAGGTGATGGAGCGGACCCTCCGCGAACCGTCGCCGCAGGCCGAACAGGACTGGGCGCGCGTGTGCGCGCCGTTCTCGCGGCTGCGACCACCCGATGAGCTGTTGACCCGCATTGCCGGCGAACGGGTCGAGACACCCGAGGTCAACGCGCACTTCATGGCCACCTTCGGTGAGCTGGACCTGCGCGCGGACCTGGCCGGCGTCCGGGACCCGATGCTCGTGCTGGTCGGCGTCGACGATCCGCTCACTCCACCCGATGTCGCGGCCGAGATCCGGAAGTACTCCGGCGGCGAGGTGACCGTCCACGCCGTCGAAGGCGCCAGCCACCAGGTCCTGTGGGACCAGCCTGAGCGCTCCGACCGGCTGCTGCGCGAGTTCGCTGCCTCTCTGGGCCTGGTTTCCGATCCACACCCCCGACCGAAGGTGGCGCCATGACCGCATCCGCGTTGCACATGTCTCCTTCCCCCGCGCAGGTACTCAGCGCGCTGGAGTGGCTCGGCCCCTCGGCCCCGGCCAGGATTCGCGAACGCTTCGTGATCACCCCGCCGTTGGAGCCGGCCGAGAAACTCGACCTGCTGGGTGCGGCGACCAGCGCCGTGATCGATGGCCTCAACGTCATCCGCGACGACATCTGCGGGGGCGATGTCAACGCGATGGCCAGGCTGTGCCGGGCCGCGCCGAGCGAGTACGAGCTGGTCGCCATGCAGCCCTGGCAGGACTGGGCGACGATCGCACGGCCGGACGTCGTGACCAGCGGCGGCCGACCCATGGTCGTGGAGGTGAACGGCGACTCGCCGGCCGGGCTGTTCAGCCTCCATGACGCGCTGGCCGAGGTCCAGGCCCAGCTTCTGGCCGAGCTCGGCATCCAGGTCGACGCCGTCGCGCCGCGGGCCTTGCAGACGCTCATCGACACACTGCCGCTCACACCCGGCGTGGATCGGGTCGCCGTCTGCTACTGGCGCCACGAGGTCGTGGATACGCCGCCGGCATGGTCATACGGGTCCTTCGTCAAAGGGCTGCGGAGTCACGGAATCGACGCCTTCCACTGCCCGCTCGAGGACCTGCGGGTCGACCGTCGGGGACTACACTTCCAGGGGGACCCGGTGACGGTGGTCTACCGCTACTTCGAGGCACCCGACGTCGGCCGGGACGACGAACTGGACCTGCTGCGCGCCGTGTTCGCCTGCGCGCGCGACGGCCTGGTCCGGATCTTCACGGGGTACTGCGGCGAGATACTCGCGTCGAAGCTCTCGCTCTCCCTGTTGTCCGACGACACGCTGCTGGCCCAGATGCCACCGGCCTTGGCGGACCGGCTGCGGGAGCACGTCCCCTGGACCCGGGTGATCGAGGCGACCGACGCGAGGTACTTCGGTGATCGGATCTCGCTGCCGGAATTCGCCCTCGCACACCAGAACCGGCTGCTGATCAAACCGGTGCGCGGGCATGCCGGCCTGGGCATCACCGTAGGCTCGGAGGTCAGCGCGGCCGAGTGGTCCGCCGCGGTCCGGGCGGGGCTCGAAGCCCCCTCCGAGCAGGCACTGACGGTGCTCCAGGAGGTCTACCCGCCGGACATCTCCCCGGTCCAGTTCTCCGCCGACGACGGCACCGTCACCTCGGTGGCCACCGAGAGCGTCGACGGGGTGTTCATCCTCCGCTCCCAGCCGACGGCGGTGCTGCGCCGGTACGCGACCAACCCTGGTGCCACCATGAACATCAACCCGCGCTCCGGCTACGCACCCTCGCCGGTGTGGTGGCAGGCACCGGGACGTTCATGCTGAACGACAGCACCGATGCGCCGGCCCGCCGGGACTCCCGATCGAACCTGGAGACCCGGCTCTGGGTCTCCGCCGGCAGCGCCAGCATCGGCGATGGGCTTCGGCTGGCCGCGCTGCCGCTGGCGATCGCGGCCATCACCCATGACCCGTTGCACGTAGCCGGGCTGACCATCGCCCAGCGGGTGCCACCACTGGTGCTCGCGCTGCCTGCCGGCGTGATCCTCGACCGGGTGGACCCGCTTCGCGTGTTGGTGGCCTGCCAGCGTATCCGGGTGGTCCTGATCCTCCTCCTGGCCGGCGCCGTCACGATCCAAGGGCTGCTCCCCACCGGCCCGGCGCTCACCGCTGTCTACGCGCTGGCCGCCCTCCTCGCCGCGACGGAGGTGTTCGGCGACGTCGCCGCGCAGGTCGTCGTCCAGTTGATGATCGCCGATGAGCGGCTGGAGTACACGAACTCCCGGATCGTCGCCGGACAGATGCTGGGCGAGGAGTTCCTCGGTCCGCCCGCCGGCGGCTTGCTGTTCAGCCTGGGCCGGTGGCCGGCGTTCGCCGGCGTCGGGCTGGCCTACGGCGTCTCGGCGCTGCTGCTCGGCGGAGGATCCCGGCATCCATTGACCGAACGGACGCCTCCGACGCCGGCGGCCCCGCGCTCCGACCCGCCGGACTGGCGCGAGGCCCTCGCCGGTATCCCCCGGCAGGCCAGGCAGGGACTGGCCGTTGTGGTCAGCAACCGGGACCTGCTCGTGCAAGCGGTGTGGACCAGCGTGATGAACGCCGGCAACGGCCTGGTCGGCGCGGTGTTCGTACTGTTCGTGCTGGAGAGTCTCCACCTCGGCGGCACGGCGTACGGCGCACTGCTGACCGCCGGCGGGATCGGCGGAATGGTCGGCGCGGCGGTCGCCGGGGTGGTCGCCCGGCGAATCCCGCGGCCGGTCCTGATGGTCACGACCTCGCTGCTGGCCTCGCTGTGCACGCTCGCCCTGGGGTCGACGCGGAGCTTGGTGGTCGTGTTCGCACTGCAGGGTGTCGCCGCCCTTTGCGGCGTCCTGTTCTCCGTCGTGGCCCGGTCCTACCGGCAGTCGATCACACCTGCGGAGTTCGCCGGCCGGACCACGTCGGTGTACCGGCTGCTCAGCCTCGGCGCCGTCCCGCTCGGCGCGCTCGCCGGCGGCGTCCTGGCCACGGTGGAGAGCCCCGGCTTGGCCATTGTGGTCGCCGGAGCACTCATGCTGGCCGCCACGGTCGGCGCCGCAGCGTTCCTGCGCCAGGGACGGCCATCGCGCCGCAGTCACGCGTGATGAAGGAGTCGCTGCCGAGGTCTTGGTGGGATTGGCCTCACGTCGCCCGGATCTCCTCCAGGTCGGTGCTGCGGCGCAGGAACAGCAGGCCGGCGCCGGTGGTGGCGAACACCGCCAGGACGGCGACGCCCCCGTCGCGGGACAGCTCCGCCCAGGGCACCGGGACCACCCGGACCACCTTGGGGTGTCGGGTGCTCCGGCAGTGCTCGCCCGCCGCGTCGCAGGTCCTGCTCGTGCCGCCGCCGGCGCTGACCTCGCCGCCGATGGTGCGGACCAGCGCCACGCCGACGACGAGCGCGACAAGGATCGCCGGGACCGCCGGCAGCAGCGCCTGCCACAGCATCGAGCGGCCCAGCGTCGCGCGGGGCACGCCGGCGGCGACCAGCGACGCGTACTCCCGCCGCCGGGTCACCACGCCCTCCGCGACGACGACGAGCATCGCGATCGCGGTCAGCGCCACCGCGGTCAGCAGCGCGGCGTCGATGAGATCCATGGTGCGCAGGTAGAACAAGTCGACAAGGCCGCTGGTCGTGGGGGACCCTGGGTTCTCGATCGCGTCGAGCGCACGCTGGACTTCCGCGCCGGCGGCGATCCACGCCCGGACCGCCGCCGTGCCCCCGCCGAACAGCACGCAGATCAGCAGCACCGCCAAGGTCCGGCTGCCGCTCCACGGGTCGGCCACGAGCCGGGCCGCCGCCAGCACGGTCGACGGTCGGCGGGCGCGTCGGTGCAGCAGCCGCCCGGTCGCGTAGGCGATCCAGCCGGTGCCGATGACGACCCCGAACCCGGCGCACGCGACGCCGACGAGCAACATCGTCGGCACGAACCAGACCGGGATGTGGTACCCCAGGTGCACCCGTAGCGGCGAGGCCGACCCGACTGCCGCGAACGCGAGCAGGCCGAGCACGATGAAGACGCCCGGCCAGGGCCCCGGGCCGCGGGTGCGGCGCACCCGCCGTACGACTCCGAACGGCCCGACCGTCACGCGCCGCATGACCACCGCGGCCGCGAGCGCGGCGAGCGCCGGGATGGCGAGCACCGCGACCGCCACGAACCAGGTGTGCGGGAAGACGTCGGTCGGCAGCGGCAGGCGCCCCTCGGCGTCGCGCCGGTCGAGCAGTTCGTGTCCGGCCAGGTACACCGCGAGCCCGCCCAGCGACCCGGCCAGCGACGCGACCCCGGTCTCGGCGGCGGCGACGGCGACGGTCTGCGCCGGGGTCGCCCCGGCCAGGCGGAACGCGGCGAGGCGCCGGTCGCGGGCCGGCGCGCCGAGCCGCGCGCACTGCCCGGCCAGGGCGAAGACCGGCACGGTGAGCAGCAGCAGCGTGATGACCACGCCGGGACGCAGGCCGGGCTCGCGCAGCAGTGCGTTGCTGTACTGCTCCGCCCACTGATCCGATCCGGCGCCGTGGAGCGTGAGCTGGCCGATCGCGACGACGTTCGCCGCGGTGAGCACGGCGAGGGCGGCCAAGGCGGTGCTCAGCGCGGTCAGCACGACCCGCATGGTGTCGGTGCGGGTTCCGGCCAGGCCGAGCCGCAGCAGCGTGCCGGGTCTCACCGGCCGTGCCGTCCGGTCGGCAGGGCGATGCCGAGGCCGCTCGCGTCGACGGCGCCGTCGCGCAGCACGATTTCGCGGTCGGCGTATCCGGCGACCCGCGCGTCGTGCGTCACCAACACGACGGTGGTGTGCTGCTCGTGCGCGACCCGGACGAGCTGGCCGAGGACCTGCTCGCCGGCGAGGGTGTCCAGCGCGCCGGTCGGCTCGTCGGCGAAGATCAGCCGCGGCTCGGTGACCAGCGCCCGCGCCATCGCGCAGCGCTGCTGCTGGCCGCCAGACATCTCACCGGGCCGGCTGTCGGCGACGTCCGCGACGCCGAAGCGCTCCAGCCAGGCCAGCGCTGCGGTGCGCGCCTCGCGCCGCCCGGCGCCGGCGAGCAGCAGTGGCAGGGCCACGTTCTGCGCCGCGGTCAGTTCGGCGACCAGCTGCCCGAACTGGAACAGCACGCCGAACTCGGTGCGCCGCAGCCGCGAGCGGGCCGCCTCGGACAGCGTGTCGATGCGGGTGCCGCGGTAGGCAACCTCGCCGGAGTCGGGCCGCATGATCCCGGCGAGACAGTGCAGCAGCGTCGACTTGCCGCAGCCGCTGGGCCCGGTGATCGCGAGGATCTCCCCTTCGGTAATGTCGAGCGTCACGCCGCGCAGCGCCGGCGTCGTGCCGTACGCGCGGACCACCGCCCTGGCCTGCAGGATGTGTGTCATTCGTGCACCCCCGAACGGAGATCGGCGACGCGGGCCAGGGTGGTGCGCAGCCACACCAGGTCGGCGTCGAGGTGGGAGATCGCGTAGTCGGCGGCGATGACGTCGCCGATCGTCGCGGCCGGGTCGGTCTTGGCGGCGGTGAGCTCGCGCAGCCGGTCGGTGTGCGCCTTGCGCTGGGCGGTGAGGTACGCCATGGCCCGCTCGGCGTCCGGCCACATCAGCGCCACCATGACCTTGGCCAGCAGCGTCCCGCCGACGTGCGGCGCGGGCGGCTCGACGGTGGCGACCCAGCGCTCGAGCTCGCCGCGTCCGGCGTCGGTGATGGCGAACGTGGTGCGGTCCGGCCCGCCGGCCCGGTCGTGGCCGGCCTGCGTCACCAGGCCGTCCCGCTCCAGGCGGCCGAGGGTGGCGTACACCTGGCCGAACCCGAGCGGTTTGGCGCGGGGCAGGGTGCGGTCGTAGGCGTGCTTGAGGTCGTAGCCGTGTTTCGGCCCGCCCCCGAGCAGCCCGAGCAGCACATACGGCGCAGACACAACAACCACTATTCACCGGATGAATAGCCGCCGTCAAGCTGCGCGAGCAACGCGCGGTCGCGGCGGCCCCGTGAGCCGGCTCGACGTCAGCCCGCGGCCGGCAACAGCCCGATGCGGCCGTGGTAGGCGCGGCCGAGCTGGTCGGTGTCGGAGCCCACGAGCAGCCCGGCCTGGCAGGTGACGAGCACGCCGACGCCGACGCCGCGGCTGTGGGTCGGGTTCCACGGCAGCGCGGCGCCGGTGACCGGGTCGAGTGCGGCGATCCCGGGCCGGTACACGGCGCCGGGCCCGGCCTTCTTGTGGCCGGCCGGGTTGTCCATCCACTGCTGGTGGCCGCCGACGTAGACGGCGTCATTGGTGACCGCGACCGACCACAGCGTGTTGCCGCCGGTACGGTTGACCCACACCGGCCGGTGGTTGCCCGTCCCGGTCAGGTCGAACCGGGCCGCGCTGTCGCACATCCGCTGCGGCCCGGACATGCCGCCGGTCGCGGCGACCGCGAGCCAGCTGCCGTCCGGGGCGAAGTCGACGCCGCGCAGGTAGCTGTCGTAGAGCGTCTTGCACCGGCCGGCGTACGCATCGGTGAACCAGTCCGACACCGCCGGCGCGGCGCCGGCAGTGTCGGCGACGACGAGCTGGTCGCGGCGCCGGCCCGAGGCGCTGTTGAACGCTCCGACCGCGGCCAGCCGGGCACCGTCGTTGCTGACCGCGACGGCCTCGACCTTGACCTTGCCGCGGTCGGCGCGGGCCAGCCGCAGGTCGAACGCCGGGTCGAGCGCGCCGGTGACGGCGTCCACGCGTGCGAGCCCGACCCGCGGCGTGCCGGCGAAGCTGGTGAAGGTGCCACCGACGTACAGCCACGGCCCGACCGCGGCCAGGGTGCGGATCTGCCCCTTGCCGGTGGTGGCCGTGAAGCCTGGCACGGTCGCCCCGGTGACGGCGTCGAGCTCGGCCAGCCCGGTCCGCGGCACCCCGTTGACGTGGGCGAACCGCCCGGCCACGAAGACCCCGCCGGACGGCCCGGCGGCCAGCGCGGTGACGGGCCCGTCCAGCGCCGGGGCGGCGTCGAGGATCCGGCCGGTACCGAGCTGGAAGGCGAACAGGTACCGCCGCTGGAACCGGACACCGGTGGCGGCGTCGGCGACGGCGGTGAAGTCCCCGCCGACCACGACGGTGTCCCCGATCACGGCGATCGCCGCCACCGTCCCGTCGAGCACGTTCGGCGTCCAGGCGACCGGCACCTCGCTGACCACCCCGGGCAACTCCTGCCCGGCGACGGCCGGCCCGGCCAGGAGGACGGCGATCAGCACGCCGACGATCGCGTACACCCGACGCATCTCCCACCCAGGCCTTCCGTTGTCCGCGCGGCGACGGAAGGCCCAACGAGCCGCGCGCACCCCGGTCGCGCCCCGGCCCGGTGACAACGGCGACCCGATCGGCTCCGGGGCCGCGCGGTGCAGTGCGACCGGGAACGGGATCGCGCCGCCCTTGGGCGGTCACCGGCCGGCGAGGAGCCCGGTGGCGAGGCTCAATGCTGGCGCGAGTCCAGGGTGCCCAGCGTGGCCCAGACCACCTTGCCGGCCGCGGTCGGCGCCGTCCCCCACGCCGCCGCCGTGCCGGAGACGATGCGCAGCCCGGCGCCCCGCGGCGCGAGTGACGGACCCTCGCCGGCCCACGGCAGCGTGCGCGGCGGCGCCGGGTCGCGGTCCTCCACCGCCAGGTGCAGCAGGTGGCCCCGGCGCGACACCGTCACGGTGAACGGCGTGCCCGCGTGCTCGACGGCGTTCGTCGCCAGCTCGGACACGATCGTGCGGGCCGGGTGGAGCAGGTGGGCGAGGTCCCAGGCCAGGCAGGCGTCGGTCACGTGGTTGCGCGCCGCGCATGCCGACAGCACGTCGGGCGGCAGCCGCAGCGCGGTCCGCCGCGGCGGTGGCAGTCCGTCGGCCAGGGCGGCGAGTGCCTCGGTGAGGCTCGCATAGACCGCCACCCGCTCGGCGACGCCCGCGGTCCGCAGCCGCCACCGGATGGTGCCGGACGCGACCGCGACGATCGGCACCGGCGGGTCGAGGCCCGTCCCCTGCCGCTCGGCCAGCAGCACCGCGGCGACCACGGCGCCGTCGGCGTCGGCGAGGCGCTTGAGGTCGAGCAGTACCGCCCGCGGCCGCTCGGCCAGCGCCTTGCGCACGGCCGCGACGAGATCGACCCGCATCCGCCAGGTCCAGGCGCCGACGGCAGCGATCTGGACCAGCGCCAGATCGACATCGACGCGCACCGCGATCGCCGACTCGGCCATGCAAGCATCCTCCAGCGCACCGGCAAATATTTGCAATATGCCATAGGAATGCGATGCACGCGGGGAAACCGGCCAGGTTCCAATGCCTCACCTTCGGCAGCACGGCCGTCACTGTCCGCAATGGCGCACCGGGGCGGGCAGAACAGCGCCGCGTCAGCCGCCGTTCGCGCGGAGGCTGAACGTGTCGCCGTCGACGTACAGCCGCAGCATCACCTGCTTGAGCAGCGTGCACGCGCCGCCGACGGGCAGCACCCGCCGGCACCGGGCGGCGGGGTCGGCGTCCGGCGGCTCGGCCGAGGGACCGGCCGGCCCGGCCGGGCTGCCCGTGGCCGGGGGCTGGTACGGCGCGTCGGCGCTGACCACGGTGTACCGCTGCGCCAGAAGCCGCTCGAGCACCGCCACCGGCGTCCACTCGGGATGCTCGCCACCGCCCGCCGGCAGGTCCAGCGTCGCCGACGGGCACACGTCGAGGCACGGCACCGGCAGCGAGCCGGGGTCGGAGCGCACCCCGGCGCCCCCCACGTCGGCGACCGGGATCCCGAGCGCGGCGGCCATCGCCGCGTCCACGTTGCGGGTGGCCTTCTTCGGATCGGTGGTGCAGCCCGCCGCCATGACCATCACCGCGGCCAGGACCGCCGCCGGGTACCACCGTCGCATGCCACCGATTGTCGCGAGCCGCGCCGGCAGCGCCAGAGATCGCGCGGATAGTTGACGGATGCCGCCGCGGCGCGGGGCCGGTGCCGGCGGCGTCCGATACGCTGGTCGAGGCGCCGCGCACGGGTGCCGCCGGCGGTGGGGCCCGCCGATCCCCGGATGCGGGGGTGAACCGCGACGCTGCCAACGGTCCCTGCCAGTGAGCTGCCGTATGCCCTGGTAGGGAGGGAATCGATGGTCGAGCGCGACGGCGCACCGGTGGACGCCGATGTCGACCTGCACGTGCCCGCGGAGCGAGCGGAGTTGCGCCCGAGCCCGGTGCCGGTGCTGGCGGCGATCTCGGCCGGCGGCGTGTGCGGGGCGCTGGCCCGTTACGGGCTGTTCACGGCCTGGCCGCATCCGCGCGGCGGGTTCCCCTGGGCGACGCTGGTGACCAACGTGTCCGGGTGCCTGCTCATCGGCGTGCTGATGGTGATCGTGACCGAGGTGGCCACGGACCGGCGGCTGCTGCGCCCGTTCGTCGGCGTCGGCGTGCTCGGCGGCTACACCACGTTCTCCACGTACGTGATGGACATCCATCAGACCGCGACGGCGGGCGCGCCCTGGGCGGCGCTGGCGTATCTGGCCGTGACGGTCGTCGGTGCGCTGCTGGCGGTGTGGGCGGGGGCGGCGGCGACCGGCGCGGTCGTGTCGCGGCGGGCCGGGCGGGCGAGCGGGCGGGCGATCGCGAAGGCGGGTGCCGCGCGGTGATGCTACTGCTGGTCGTGGCGGGCGCGGCGGTCGGGGCGCCGCTGCGGTACCTGACGGACCGGGCGATCCAGGCCCGGCACGACTCGGTGTTCCCGTGGGGCACGTTGACGGTCAACGTCGCCGGCTCGCTGCTGCTGGGCCTGGTCACCGGGCTGCCGGCCGACCCGGCGGTGACCGCGCTGCTGGGCACGGGCTTCTGCGGTGCGCTGACCACGTACTCGACGTTCAGCTACGAGACGCTGCGGCTCGCGCAGATCGGCGCCCGCTTCTACGCGATCATGAACGTGCTCGCCTCGGTGGTCGCCGGCCTCGGCGCCGGCGCGGTCGGGCTGCTGCTCGCCCAGGCGGTGCGCTGACCGGCCTGGCCGCCGCTACAGCACCGCGATGTCGCGGACCCCGGTCACCCGGTCCATGTGCAGCCGGCACAACAGGCTGCCGGGCGTGCTGTTGACCTCGCCGTAGCGCACCGCCTCTGCTTCCGGCACGTACCGCCGGGCGATCCTGGTCGTCCAGCCGACCAGATCCGGCGGGTCCTCGGCGACCTCGACCGCGCCGCGGACGGCGGCGAAGTGGTACGGGAACTGCTCCACGTCCACGGTGAGCGCCGCCCTCGGGTTGGCCCGCAGGTTGCGGCCCTTCACCGAGTCCCGGCCGGTGCTGAAGACCAGGTCGCGGCCCTCGACGACGAACCAGATCGGCGCCGTGTGCGGGTCGCCGGACGGGCCGGCCGTGGCGAGCTTGCCGGTGTGCGTCCCCTGCGACAGGAACGTGATCGCCTCGTTGTCGGTCATCGCTGGCACACCTGAAGTCTGGCGCGCTGCCGGGCCGGCGCCGGAGGAGCCCCGGGGTGACCCGGCCGGGCTACGTCCGCGGGCGCTCCGGCAGGGCCTCGGCGAGCAGCTGGACGAGGTGCTTGCCGGGCACGCCGGCGAGGTCGGCGGCCTGGGTGCGGCACGAGAACCCGTCGGCGAGGAACACGTCGTCCTCCCCCGCGTCCCGCAGGGCGGGCAGCAGCTGCTGCTCGGCGACCTGCACCGAGACCTCGTAGTGGCCCCGCTCGACGCCGAAGTTTCCGGCCAGGCCGCAGCAGCCGCCGAGCCGCCGCACGGTGGCCCCGGCCGCCTTGAGCAGCTTGGCGTCGGCGTCCCAGCCCATGACGGCGTGCTGGTGGCAGTGCGGCTGGGCGACGACCCGCACGTCCGCCAGCGACGGCGGCGACCAGTCCGGGGTGCGCGCCAGCAGCTCGGCCACCGTCACGGTCGCCGCGCTGACCTTGCGGGCGTCCTCGGTGTCGACCAGCTCGACCAGGTCGCTGCGCAGCACGCCGGTGCACGACGGTTCCAGGCCGACGATCGGTACGCCGCGCTCGGCCGCGTCGCGCAGCTGGTCGACGGTCGCGCCGAGGATGCGGCGGGCCGCGTCCAGCTGGCCGGTGCTGATCCAGGTCAGGCCGCAGCACGCGGACTCGGTGGTGATCTCGGGTGCGTATCCGGCGGCGGTCAGCACCTCGACCGCGGCCTTGGCGATCTCCGGGGCGAAGTGGTCGGTGAAGCTGTCGACGAACAGCACGACCGGCCGGCCCGTGGCGGGCCGCTGCGGCGCACTGGTGCGGAACCACCGGCGGAAGGTCTGGTGGGCGAACTCCGGGATCGACCGGCGCTTGTCGACCCCGGCCACGTACAGCGCGATGGTGCGCACGCCCGGCAGCGAGGTGAGCCGGTTGGCCAGCCGCGGCATCCGGGCGGCCAGGCGCGACCAGCGCGGCAGCCGGCCCAGGGAGTAGTGCGACCGGGGCCGCAGCCGCCCTTTGTAGCTCTGGTGCAGCACCTCGGCCTTGTACGCGGCCATGTCGATGCCGGTCGGGCAGTCCGAGGCGCAGCCCTTGCAGGACAGGCACAGGTCCAGCGCGTCGTGGACGGCGGTGGCGCGCCAGTCCGGGGCGAGGTCGCCGTCGAGCATCTCCTGCAGGACCCGGGCGCGGCCCCGGGTCGAGTCCTTCTCGGCGCGGGTGGCCAGGAACGACGGGCACATGACGCCGCCGAGGACGGTCGTGTCGGCGCGGCACTTGCCAACTCCCGTGCAGCGGTGCACGGCCTGGTTGAAGTCTCCGCCGTCGCTGTGGTAGGCCAGGGCCAGCTTCGCCCGGACCGGGCGGGCCGCGGCGACGCGGATGTCCGCGTCGACCGGGTCGGGGTCGACGAGCACGCCGGGGTTGAGCAGGTTCTGCGGGTCGAAGGCCTGCTTGACCGAGCGGAACAGGTCCATCGCCGCCGGGGAGTACATCCGTGGCAGCAGCTCGCTGCGAGCCCGGCCGTCGCCGTGCTCCCCCGACAGCGACCCGCCGTAGCGCACGACGAGGTCCGCGGCGTCCTCCAGGAACGCGCGGAACTTCCCCGGTCCGCCGGGCTTGTCGAGCGGGAAGTCGAGCCGGACGTGGACGCAGCCGTCGCCGAGGTGCCCGTAGGGCATGGCGCTCAGCCCGTGCTGCTCGGTCAGGGCGTCGAAGTCGCGCAGGTAGTCGCCGATGCGCTGGGGTGGTACGGCGGCGTCCTCCCACCCGGCGTGCGCGGGCAGGCCGGAGGGGGCGCGCCCGGCCAGTCCGGCGCCGTCCTCGCGGATGCGCCACAGCGGCGCGGCCTCGGCGGTGTCCTCGACCACCCTCGTGTCGACCGCGCCGGCCGCCGCCACCAGCCGCCGCACGCGCTCCCGTGCCTCGCCGAGGTCGTCGCCGGCGATCTCGACGAACAGCCACGAGCGGCCGTCCGGCAGCGGCGGTACGGCATCCGGACCGCGCCGGCTGCGGACCACCTCGACGATGCGGGAGTCGATGCCCTCGCAGGCCGTCGGGGTGAACTCCAGGACGGCGGGGACGGCGTCGCCGGCCGAGCCGAAGTCCGGGTAGCCCAGGACGACCAGCAGGCGGTGCGCGGGGTCGGCGACGAGCCGTACCGTCGCCTCGGTGACCACCGCCAGGGTGCCCTCGCTGCCGACCAGCAGGCCGGTCAGGTCGAAGCCCCGCTCGGGCAGCAGGTGCTCGACGGCGTAGCCGGAGACCTGCCGGCCGAAGGAGGCGAACTCGGTGCGGGCGACCGCCAGGTTGGCCTGGGTGATCGCCCGCAGGGACTCGGTGATCGCCTTGGCGCCCTCCAGGGTGGGTCGCCCCTGGTCGTCCCGCCCGGTGGACAGCCGCTCGCCGTCGATGGTGAGTGCGTCGAGGCCGAACACGTTGTCCGAGGTCCGGCCGTAGCCGAGGGTCCGCGATCCGCACGAGTTGTTGCCGATCATCCCGCCGATGGTGCAGCGGGTGTGCGTCGAGGGATCGGGGCCGAAGCGCAGGCCCAGCGGCCGTGCGGCGGCCTGCAGGGTGGCGTGCACGGTGCCGGCCTGCACCCGCGCGGTGCGGGCGGCGGCGTCGACGTCCAGCACGCGGTTCATGTGCCGGCTGAAGTCCAGCACGACGCCGCGGCCGATGGCGTTGCCGGCCACCGATGTCCCGGCTCCGCGGGCCGTGATCGGCACGCCAAGGGCCCGGCAGACCTCGAGGGTGGCGGCGACGTCGTCGTCGGAGCGGGGCCGGACCACCGCCTGAGGCACGACCCGGTACAGCGAGGCGTCGCTGGAATACGCCGCCCGGTGCGCCGCGTCGGCCAGCACGTCACCCACGCCCGCCCGGCTGAGGCGACCGACGAGATCATCTCCAGTGCCGCCGGTCATGTCCCTCTTCCCACTCGCGCCGTGTCGACGGCGATCTTATACCGCCGCGGTCGCGGCGCCCTCGCCGCGCCGGGTGGCGCCGTCCCGGCCGGAGCGCGCGGCCGGCCGGGTCAGCATCAGCACGGCCAGGCCCGCCGCGCACATGGCGGTGCCGATGCCGTACGCCCACCGGAATCCGAACTGCTGCGCGATGCCGAACAGGGGGCCGGCCAGCATGGCGCCGATCGGGAACGTGTTGCTGAACAGGGTGCTGGCCCGGCCGGGCTGCCCGGGCAGCATGTCCTGCAGGTAGGACATGCCCAGGGCGCTGACGGCGGCGATGAAGCACGCGTTGAGGACCTGGCCGCCGGCCAGCAGCCACACGCTGTGGGCCGTGGCGGCCAGCGCCTGGTAGAGCACCCCGCACACGGCCCCGGCGAGCACCAGGGCGCGCAGCCGCACGCGGGTGCTCAGCATGCCGAGCCCGAGCATGATCGGGATCTCCAGTGCGGCGCACAGGCCGAGGATGAGCCCGGCGTCGGCGATGCCGCCGCCGAGGTTCCCGGTGACGAACAGTGGCAGCGCCTGCGCGCCGAGCGTGAGCGGGCACTGCAGCATGGTGAAGGCGGCCACGCTGAGCCAGAGCCGTCCGCGGCCGGGCCCGTCACCGGTCTCGGTGTCGTGACTCACCGGCGGCGCGGGCGCCTCATCGCGCCGCAGCAGGAGCACGGCCACCAGCCCGGCCAGCGCGTACATGACCGCGGCCATGCCGTAGACGGCCGTGAAGCCGCCGGCGGCCAGGATCAGCGCGGCCAGCGGCGGGCCGCCGACCCACGCGAGGGAGAACACCGTGCGCAGCGCGCTGGTGCCCAGCGCCGAGCGGGCCGGGTCGTCGCGCATGAGCACCTGCCGGGCGTAGGCGAACGTCTGCGGGAACAGCACGCCGGCCAGTGCGGTGGCGGTGACCGCGAGGGCGAGCAGCGCCCAGTAGTCGCGGACGACGGCGGTGAGCGCGCTGCTGAGCAGCCCTGCCCCGGCCGCCGCGATGAGCAGCGCGCGGCGGATCGGGCGACGGTCCGACAGCCGGGCGACCAGCGTGGATACCACCACGCCGGCCAGTGGGGCGGCGACGAGGAAGGCGGTGACGCGCGCCGGGCCCGCGCGGACCTCGGTGCTGAGGAACAGCGACAGGAACGGGTAGACGACGGCGGTGGCGACACCGACGGCGAGGAACACCAGCCCGAGCGGGAGCAGCGCGAGCGCCAGGTGGCGGGGGCGCGGGGTGCTTTCGACGATCACGAATGGCACAGTAGGGCCCGGGATGCCCCGGTGCCAGCACCGGAGAAATGCCTGAACACGGATAAAATGGCATTGTGGGTGCGAGTCCACTGTTGCTGCTGGTGCGCCCGAGGCCGCCGCGCCCCGCGTGGGGGATCGCGGTCGCCGTCTTCTTGATCGTGGTTGAGACCCTGCTCGTGTACCCGCTGCTCGGTGTCACGACAACGGCCGCCGTGGACGTGATCTATCTGTTCGGTGTGTTGCTGGTCTCGACGCTGTGGGGGCTCTGGCTTGGCGTGGCGACGGCGGTGGCCAGCAGCCTCGCGTACGTGTTCTTCCACACCTCCCCAGTCGGGCGTTTCACGGTCACCGACAGCCGGGACTGGGTCCAGCTCGCGATCTTCCTTGTCGTCGCCGTGCTGACCAGCGCCCTGGCGGACATGTCCCGATTGCGGGCTGTCGAGGCACAGGAGTCCGATCTCACGGCCGAGCTGGCCGGTCTGCTGCTGAACGTCGACGACATCGCCGCGACGTTGCCCGCGGTCGCACAACGCATCGCGCTCGCCCTCGATCTGCCGGCGGCCGCGGTCGAGGTCGAAACGCTCTTCGACAAGACCGGCGAGGAGACGGGCCGGGGAGAGGCTCCACCCGGCGGTGCTTCCCGCGGTGCGCGGCACACGTTCGCGCTGCGCGACGGTGGCACCGCGCTCGGCACCCTGTACGTGCGTGCCGGGGTGTCCGCACGGCAGGTGCGGCGTTTGCGGCAGCGCGTCGTGCCGTCGCTGGCGTCGCTGCTGCGCGCCGCGCGTGAACGCGGGGTCATGCTCAACGCGCTGGAGCTCCGAGGCGAGGCGTTCCAGCAGCTGGCACGGCAGCAGACCGCGTTGCGACGGGTGGCGACGCTCGTCGCGCGTGGCGCGAGTCCCACGGAGGTCTTCGACGCGGTCATGACGGAGGTCAGCCGGCTGCTGGACAATCGCCACACGACACTGGTGCGCTACGAGTCCGACGACCGGCTCACGATCGTCGCGACCAACCAGCCCGGCCTGCCGGGCCTGATCGGCAGTGGCCGGCCGATCGAGGACAGCGCCGTCGCTTCCCGGGTGTGGCACACCGGCGGCGCTGTCCGGATCGATGACTACGCCGATGTCCCCGGTACCAGCGGCGCCCTCGGGCGCATGCTGGGCATCCACGCGGCGGTCGGCGTACCGATCGTGGTCGAGGACCGGCTGTGGGGTGCGGTGGCCGTCTCGTCCATGCGGCCGGAGCCGCTGCCCCGCGATGCGGAGGCGAGCATCAGGGACTTCACCGACCTCGCGGCCACCGCGATCTCCAACGCCGACAACCGCGCCCAGCTCTTCGCGTCCCGCGCCCGCATCGCCACCGCCGCGGACGAGGAACGCCAGCGCATCGAGCACGAGCTGCACGCCGGCGCACAACAACAACTCGTCGCCATCTACCTCGAGCTGGGCGCGTTGGGCACGGCCGAGGACGCCGACTCGATACCCCCGCCGGTGCGGGCGCAGCTGGCCCGGACGACGGCGGGTCTCAAAGAGGTCGTGCAGCACCTGCGGGAGTTCGCCCAGAGCATTCATCCCGCGGTGCTGACCACCGGCGGCCTGAAGCCGGCTCTCAAGGCCCTCGCCCGCCGGTGCCCGGTCCCGGTCGACCTGCAGGTCCACGCCGACCACCCGCTGCCCGCGGGGGTCGAGACGACCGCCTACCACGTCGTGTCGGAGTCCCTGAAGAACGCGGCCAAGCACGCGCACGGGTCGGTCGTGCACGTCGAGGTGACAACACAGCACCGGACGCTGCGGCTCGCCATCCACGACGACGGGGTCGGGGGCGCCGACCCCGAGCAAGGAGCCGGACTCATCGGCCTCAAGGACCGCGTCGAGACGCTCGGCGGACACATGACGATCACGAGCCCTCCCGGCGCCGGAACGTCGCTGCTGGCCACCATCCCGATCGTCCCCGGGATGACCTGACGGAACATGCGGGCGTGGCCGGTTCCGGTGATCCGCTTCGTGGAAGCGGATCAGCGCCCGGCCAGGTGCCGGGCGAGATGATCGACCACCTCGCGCGCGTCGTCCTCGATGCCGTGGATGAACGTGGACTTGCGGCGCCGCAGCACGGGCAGGCCCAGCGCGTACAGTCCCGGGCTGTCGACAACCACGCCACCCTCGTGGTTCAGCCGGCCCTTCGCATCGACCACGGGCACGTCGAGCCACCCGTAGTCCGGCCGGAAGCCGGTCGCCCACACGATCGCCCGGATCTCGCCGCTTCCCAGGTCGAGCTGCAGCCGGTTCGGTTCGGGTGCCCGCGTCGGGCCGAAGCGCTCCGGATCGCCGACCTCGGCGTCGCGGCCGTCGGCGCGCGCCCAGGCGTCGAACGTCTCCAGCAGGCGCTGCATCTTGAGGTCCGCGAGCGAGAACACGTTGCGCAGGCCGCCGGAGAACAATGCGCGGCCGTCGCGCACGGCCGCCAGACGGCCGACCAGGCCGACGCCCATCGCGGTGAGGGCATTGAGGTCGAGCGTCGTGCGCTGCGGGGTGCCGACGAGCTGGGGCGAGGGCAGCCGCCGGGCGCGGGTGAGATCGTCGATCTGGTCGTAGCGCTGGTCCCACACGCCCGAGTTATGCATCCACCACAGCACGTCCCGTCCGCGGTACGTGCGGGGCAGCCGCACGTGCTCCCCGACCGAGAGGGTCACCGGCCGGCCGGACCGCTGCAGCTCGGCCGCCAGCTGCACGCCGGTGGCCGAGGCCCCCACGACGAGCACGCCGCCGTCGGGAAGCTTGGCGGGTCCACGGTAGTCGAACGGCGTGAACTGTTCGACCGATCCCGGTATCGCGTCGCCGAACGGCGCCGGCGCCGGCCGGTTGCAGGCGCCGCTGGCGATGACGACCGCCCGGCAGCGAATCTCGCCGTGGTTCGTCGTCACGTGGTACCCGTCGTCGGTGCGGCGTACCGACGTGACGTTCATGCCGGTCCGGACGGGAGCCCGGGACAGCAGGGCGAAGCGCTCGATGAACTCGACCACTTCGCCCATCGTCATGTAACCGTCGGGATCCGGGCCCTCGTAGTGATGGCCCGGCAGGCGGCTCAGCCAGTTGGGAGTGAGCAGCCGCAGGGAATCCCAGCGTTCGCGCCGCCAGGAGTTGGCCACCTCGCCGCGCTCAAGCACGACGTGATCGATCGACCGGTCGCTGAGGAAGCGGCTCGCGGCGAGGCCCGCATGCCCCGCGCCGATGACGACCGCGGTAGCCCGCTCGATGGCCTTGATGGCGCTGCCCCCGCTCAGGCGACTTCGACGGTGACGTTCGTGGGATTCGTGAGAGCGTCGAACACGGCCGAGCGCTTCTGGGACTGGGCCACCAACGCTTCGATGTCCTGCTTCGAGGCGTCGGCGTCGATGCTGAACGTCACCTTGATGTCGTTGAAGCCGTTGCGGACGTCGCTGTCGGCGCCGAGAATTCCGCGGATGTCGTGGTTGCCCTCGACGATCGACTCGACCGAGCGCAGCTGGATGCCACGGTTCTGCGCGACGGACGCCACACCGGCTGTCAGGCAGCTCGCCAGGCCGACGAGGAGATATTCGATCGGCGTGATGCCGTTGTCCTGTGCCGCGAAGACCTCGGGGTGGTCGGCGTCGAACACGGCCTCCGACTTGTGGCTCTGCTCCTGCCCGAACCCGAAGAACTTCTGGATCTTCGTGGTGCTGTGGACGCCCTGCTGCCACTTGGACGTCGCCCGCCAGGTGAACTGGGCGGCCTCGGGCGCGTCCTTCAGCGTCGCGCGCGCGTCGAGCAGTGCCTGGACGTTGACCCCGTTTTCGACCGTCGTCATGTCGCGTGATACCCCTTTCAGCCAGCTCTCATATACACCCGGTAGGGATGGTTGACAGTACACCGGGTGAGCGCATCAGGCTATGATCATGCGCATGGGATCCTCCTCGACACGCGCAGCCGGCTCTGTCGGGCGTGTCGAGACACGATACGCCGAGCTGCCGGAGCCGGTTCAGCTCGACTGCGGACGGGAGCTGCACCACGTCAGGGTGGCCTATGAGACGTACGGCACCCTCTCCCCGGATCGGGACAACGTCATCCTGGTGTGCCACGCGCTCAGCGGCGACGCCCATGCGGCCGGCGTGTCGGCGGCGCCCGCACAGAGCACCCGCGACGGGTTCGGCGCGGAGGACCGCGACGGCGCGACCGGCAAGGGTCTCGGGTGGTGGGACGGGATGATCGGTCCCGGCAAGGCCTTCGACACTGACCGGTTCTTCGTGGTCTCCACGAACCTGCTCGGCGGCTGCCGGGGAACGACCGGGCCGTCCTCGATCAACCCGGCGACCGCGATGCCGTACGGGTCGGACTTTCCCGTCATCACGGTCGCGGACATGGTGCGGACCGAACGGGCGTTCCTGGACGTTCTCGGCATCGAGCGGCTGGCGGCGGTGGCCGGCGGCTCGCTCGGCGGGATGCAGGCGCTGGAGTGGGCGGTGCTCTATCCCGATCGGGTCGATGCCGTCGTGGCGATCGCCAGCACGCACGCCCTCCACGCGCAGGGCATGGCCTGGAACGCGATCGCGCGTGACGCGATCATGCGCGACCCGGCCTGGCAGGGCGGCCATTACCACGGCACGGGCCGCTCCCCCGAGGCCGGCATGGGCGTGGCGCGGATGGTCGGCCACGTGACCTACCTGTCCGCACCCGGGATGACCGACAGGTTCGGCCGGCGCTTACAGTTCGCCGACGACATCCGGCACACGATCACGGAGCCGGAGTTCCAGGTCGAGAGCTACCTGCGTCATCAGGCCGACTCGTTCGTCAAGCGATTCGACGCCAACACCTATCTCTACACCTCGCGGGCGCTGACGTACTTCGACCTGGCGCGGCAGCACGGCGGCGGATCGCTCGCCCGGGCGCTCCAGGGCGTCTCGGCGCGCACGCTGCTGATCGCGTTCAGCTCCGACTGGCTGTATCCCCCGTCCGCGTCGATGGAGATCGAGGACGCCCTGCGCGCTCTCGGCAAGCCCGTCGAGTGCCATGTGATCGACGCGCCGTATGGCCACGACTGCTTCCTGCTCGAGGAGGCGCGGCAGACGCCGATCATCCGCCGCTTCCTGGCCGAGGGCGAGGCCGGCGCGTGACGGCGAGAAATGAGGGTTTCGTGACCGAACAGCCGCCGCGGGCCGAGGAGGACCGCGCCTTCGGGTTCGAGACCCGGCAGTTGCATGCCGGGCAGCGGCCCGATCCGAACACGGGCGCGCGCGCCGTGCCGATCTTCCAGACCACCAGCTACGTGTTCGAAGACCCGGAGTCGGCGGCGGCGTATTTCAACCTGCAGGAGTACGGAAACACGTACTCACGGATCATGAACCCGACCGTCGCGGTGTTCGAGGAGCGGATGGCCAACCTCGAGGGCGGCTGTGGCGGGGTGGCGTTCGCCAGCGGGATCGCCGCGCAGGCGGCCGCGCTCTTCACGCTGCTGCAACCGGGCGATCACGTCGTGTCGTCCTCGGCGCTGTACGGCGGGACGGTGAACCAGCTCAAGCACCTGCTGCGGAAGATGAGCGTCGAGCTGACCTGGGTCGATCCCGACGATCCGGACGCATGGCGGCGGGCGGTCCGCCCGAACACGAAGGCGTTCTTCGGCGAGACGATCGGAAACCCCTCCGGCAACGTGCTGGACATCGAGACCATCGCGTCCGTCGCCCACGAGCATGAGCTGCCACTGATCGTCGACAACACGTTCGCGACGCCGTACCTGTGCCGCCCGATCGAATGGGGCGCCGACATCGTGATCCACTCGGCGACCAAGTTCATCGGCGGCCACGGCACGAGCATCGGCGGCATCGTCGTCGACGCGGGCACGTTCAACTGGTCCAACGGGCGGTTCCCGGTGATCGCCGAGCCGTCGCCGGCCTACCACGGCCTGCAGTTCCACGAGACGTTCGGCACCTACGGCTATCTGATGAAGCTGCGGGCCGAGACCCTGCGCGACCTCGGCGGGGCGCTCTCGCCGTTCAACGCGTTCCTGTTCCTGCAGGGGCTCGAGACGTTGTCGCTGCGCATGGAGCGCCACGTCGCCAACGCGCGGGCGGTCGCGGCGTTCCTCGAGTCGCACGAGCTCGCGGCCAATGTGACCTACGCCGGCCTGCCGGCGAGCAGGTATCAGCCGCTGGTGGAGAAGTACCTGCCCGGCGGCGCGGGCGCGGTGTTCTCGTTCGAGTGCGCCGGCGGCCGGACCGGCGGGCAGGACCTCATCCGCGGCGTGACGCTCTGGTCCCACCTGGCGAACGTCGGCGACGCGAAGAGCCTGATCATCCACCCGGCCAGCACGACACATCGCCAGCTCAGCGACGAGGAGCTCCGGGCATCCGGCGTCGCACCGGGCACGGTGCGGCTGTCGGTCGGCACCGAGTCCGTCGAGGATCTGATCTGGGACCTCGAGCAGGGCTTCGCCCACGTCGCCGCGTCGGCGGGAAGAGGGTAGCGACGGGTATGACCGATCTCGATCTCAGGCTGTACCAGGACCCGCTGACGATCCAGCGGGTGCTCCACGGCGCACGGACCATCGCGATCGTGGGCCTGTCCAACAACGAGCTGCGGGCCAGCTACTTCGTCGGCTACTACCTCAAGCGGCACGGCTACCGTGTGATCCCCGTGAATCCTCGCGAGACGGAGATCCTCGGCGAGACCTGCTACGCGAGCCTGCTGGACGTGCCGGTGCCGGTGGACGTCGTGAACGTCTTCCGCGCGCCGGATGCGCTGCCGGGCATCGCGCGCGACGCCGTGGCGATCCGCGCCGGCGCCCTCTGGTGCCAGTTCGGCGTGATCAACGCGGAGGGCGCACGGATCGCGGAGGAAGCCGGCCTGCGAGTGATCAAGGATCGCTGCCTCAAGATCGAGCACGCCCGCTATGTGGGCCGGATGCATTGGCTCGGCTTCAACACGCAGCGCATCACGTCCGTCCGCGGCGGCCTGCAGTAGGACTTGCCATCGGGCCGGTCGCCAAGCATGCTCCGATCGTGGAGCACGAAGCATGATTGAGCAGATCCTCCCGGACCGGTCGGTCGGCGTCGACGTCTTCGAGGACCCGGCCGAGGCGAAGCTGTGGCCGGAGGAGGAGGCCCTGGTCGCCGGGTCGGTCGAGAAGCGGCGCCTCGAGTTCACCACCGCCCGGCACTGCGCCCGCCAGGCCCTCGCCGGCCTCGGGGTGCCGCCGGTGGCACTGCTGTCGGGCCCGAAGCGTGAGCCGCTCTGGCCGTCCGGGATCGTCGGCAGCATCACCCACTGCAGCGGCTACCGGGCGGCCGTCGTCGCGTGGGACCGCGACATCGCGTCGATCGGCGTCGACGCGGAGCCGAACGGGCCCCTGCCAACCGGCGTGCTCGCCTCGATCGCCCTCGACGGGGAGCGGGCCCGGGTGGAGCAGCTGCTCGCCCAGCGGCCCGAGGTGCGCTGGGACCGGCTGCTGTTCAGCGCCAAGGAGTCCGTCTACAAGACGTGGTACCCGCTGGCCCGTCGCTGGCTCGACTTCGACGAGGCCGACATCACGTTCGACCCGGACCGCGGGACGTTCGACGTGCGGCTGCTGGTGCCCGGGCCCGTGCTACCCGGCCGGGGAACGCTGACCCAGATGACCGGCCGGTGGCTTGCGCAGTCCAGTTTGGTCGTCACGGCCATCACGATCGCTCGCTGAAGACCTCGACGCGGCCGAGCGGGTGATGGCACGCGACGAGGCGCCCGTCGGCCATCGGGGCGAGGTCGGGTCGTTGCGTCGTGCATCGGGCCGAGGCCGCAGGGCCCTGGGCGGAGAAGCGGCAGCCGCCGTGGGCGGTGTCCGCCGGTGCCGGCGGGGCGGTCGGGGCCGCGGCCGGGCTCGCGGTCCTGCGACGTTCGGGATCAGGCCAGGCGGTCGCCGCGATCAGCTGCCGGGTGTAGTGGTGTGCGGGATGCGCGAACAGGTCCTCGGCGGCCGCGATCTCGACGATACGGCCGAAGTGCATGACGGCGACGCGGTCGGAGATGTGCCGCACGGCGTGCAGGCCGTGGGCGATGAACAGGTAGGTGAGACCCAGCCGGCGTTGCAGGTCCTGCATGAGGTTGACGATCTGCGCCTGGACGGAGACGTCAAGGGCCGAAACGGCCTCGTCGGCGACGATGAAGGTGGGTTCGAGCGCGATCGCTCGAGCGAGGCCGACCCGCTGCCGCTGGCCGCCCGAGAGCTGCGGACCAGGAGGTCGACAATCCTGTTGCGGTGGATGGCCGACGCGACACCGAGCGCGACCCCGAAGGTCACGGCGACGAGTGAGCTCGCCGCCGTCAACGCGAGCGTGGGCGGCAGGCTGTGCAGAATCAATGGGAGGACCGGCCGGCCGCTGGCCAGCGACGTGCCGAAGTCCCCACGGAGCACGCCGCCGACGTAGTCGGCGAGCTGGACCAGGAAGGGCCGGTCAAGACCGAGCTGGTGGCGCAGCCGCGCGACCTCGGCCGGTGGTGTTCGCGTCACGTCGACCATGGACGCCACCAGGTCACCGGGCAGGACGTACATGATGGTGAACACGAGCACCAGTGATCCCAGCACGACGACGAACGCGCTCGTCAACCTGCTTGCGATGGTCCTGATCATTGCCGGCTCGCCGTCGACGCGCTCGACGGCGACTGCTCCTCCCACAGCCGGTTGGGGACCGCCGCCTTGACGATCGGCGCCACCTCGGTGGCGAATCGTTCGAGTTGCTCGCCCTGCTCCGACTCCGCCAGCGTGTCGACCAGCAGGTTGATGGCCTCGTTTCCGTAATCGGCGTGATAGCCGAGTATGCGGTCGACGACGTCGGCCGGGCTGCCGATCAGATTGGGGGTACTGGCCACGTACTCGCGTAGGCCACGGTAGGGCGAGGGGCCGTTCTTCAGGCCGACCGACGTGTTGAGGTAGTTCGAGAAGTGCGGCTCGAACCTCTTGATCGCCTCGTCCGTCGTGTCCGCCAGATACAGGAAGCCGCCGCTGATGCCGGTGGCCGCGTCACGGGGGTCGCGTCCGTAGAATTCCCACCGCTGCCGGTAGTGCTGGAAGTATTCGCGGTACTGGGCTCTGTTCGGCCCGCCCGCCGTCGAGAAGAGCGCGTCGCCGTACCTCGCGGCCGTGTCGGCGGTCGACAGGCGGTTCGATCCCGCGTGCCAGACGCGGATGCGCCGCTGGTAGGGGCGAGGCTGGACGGTGACCTCGCGCAGCGGCGGCCGGAACCGCCCCTGCCAGGTCACCTTGTCCTCTGTCCACAGCCGGTGCAGGAGGTCGTGGCGCTCGGCCAGGCTCTCGCGGGCCTGCGTGACGTTCAGCCCGAAGATCGGGAACTGCTCGGCGTCACCGCCCTTGCCGATCATCAGGTCAAGCCTTCCGCCGGCGAGATGGTCCAGGGTCGCGTAGTCCTCCGCCACGCGAACCGGATCGAGGAGGCTGAGCACGGTGACGGTCGTGATCAGCCGAATGCGCGTGGTCAGCGCGGCGATGTGACTCAGCAGGACCGGGGGCGAGGAGTTGATCACCCCCGCCGCGTGCCGCTCGCCGACCCCGTAGGCGTCGTAGCCCAGTCTGTCGGCGAGAACGGCCTCCTTGACGATCCGGCGGAACCGCTCCTGCTGGGTCAGGGTCTCGCCCGTTGCCCGGTTCGGCTCGTCGACTCCGTTGATGGCCGAGAAGAGGAGAAACTTCACCGCTCAGCCCGCCAGGTAGACGCCGTTGAGGATCGGCTCGTTGAGTGGGTCGAATGTCAGCCCCCGCACCCTCGTCGAGGCGGCCACCGTGTAGGTGGAAACGTAGATCGGGATCAACGCGACCTGCTCGATCAGCTTGCGCTGGACCTTCGCGTACAGGGCGGCTCGCTCGTCCCGATCGATGGTCGCGGCTCCCTGGTCGAGCCAGCGGTCGATGTCGGGGTCTGCGATGCCGGCCAGGTCCTGGGTACCGTTGACCAGCGCCAGGACCTTGGAGGAGTAGAAGCCGCTCAGCGCGTCGGGGTCGATGGACGAGGTGCCGGTCGGGTACACGTCGAACGCTCCCGTCTTCGTCAGCCGCTCGGTGACGTCGTCGGCGACGTCCAGGTCGGCCTTGATGCCCACCTTCTTCAGCTGCTGCTGCACGAGTTGGGCGATGTCGTAGCTCTTGTCGTTGTTCGGGTAGCCGCCGACATAGCGCAGGACCAGCTCCTTGCCGTCCTTGACCCGGACCCCGTTCGGCCCGGTGTTCCATCCGGCCTCATCGAGCAGGCGATTCGCCTCGGCGACGTCCGGCCGGTAGCCGTTCTCCAACGACGCGTCATAGCCGAGGATGCCGGGGGTAACGGCCGACCATGCCTGCTCATAGGTCCCGAGGTACAGGGTCTTCACGATGGTGTCGACGTCGAGCGCCGCGCGTACCGCCCGCCGCAGGCGGACGTCGTCCCAGGGCTGCTGCTTCTGGTTGAAGATCAGCGAGTAGGGCAGCCCGGTCACCCGCTCCTTGAACAGTCGCACGTTCTTGTTCTTCTGCACGGTCGCGACGAGTTGGGCGGGCACCTTCTCGGCGGCGAGCAGCTCCCCGTCCTGAACACCGCCGATCCGCGTCGCGTCCTCGGGCACGATCTTGAAGATCACCTGGTCGAGGTAGCCGGCCGCCTGGTTGCGAGCCGCCGGCTGGGCCCAGGCGTAGTCGTTGTTGCGCTTGAGGACGATCTGCGAGTTCGCGTCCCATTGGACCACCGCATAGGGCCCCGAGCCGACGGGGTGCTGGGCGAACTGGTCGCCCGCCTTCGCAACGGCCGTGGGAGAGACGATGCCGAGGAAGGGTTCGGCGAGGTTGGCCACATCCGCGAGGCCATCGTGGATGCACTGACGCCGCAAGAGCTTGAGGCGTTCACCCACGCGAGCGAGAAGATCCTGGCACACCTGCGCTCGCTGGAGACGTGAGCCCCGCCGCAGTGCGAAACCGGCTCGCGCCGGAACTCGTCGTTCCGGCGCGACTGACGGTCACGCGGTCACCGATCGGGCGGGGTGACCAGTGGATGGCGGCGCGCGTCCCGTGCGGCGAGGACGGCCATGTCCCGGCGGTACTGGTCGGCCGACAGATAACCGGCGAGCAGCCACTCGGCGAGCACGGCCTCGTCACGCTCGCCGCGCGGCGCGACCCCGCCGATCGCCGTGTCCGCGCTCCGGCACCTGGCTATCCACGCGCCGACGGACGACAGTGCCGCCACTGCCACCAGCGCGATCAAGAAGGCGGTGAACTCCACAGCGATCACCCCGCCGACATCCGGGCCCGTGTCCAACTCTTGCTCAGCCAGTTTGCGGCGGCAAGCACCGCGGGCCGTTCGACGGCACGGCATCCCGGCGAAGTCTCAGTAAAATCGAACCGGATGGCATAAGTAGCGTCGTGACAGCGAGGACAACGGCCAATCGGCAGTGCGCGACTTCCATCCCTGGTGACACGACGCGGGAAGGGGCGGCCGCCCATGAGGGCACGGCTGCTGTCGCTGCTGCTGCGTGCGAAAACGCCGCCACTCGCGCTCGGGATCGCGGTCGCGGTGGCGCTCATCTGCGTGGAGACCGTGGCGTTGTTCCCGTTCCAGGCCGCCGCGCAGGACTCCAGAGGCGCGGTCTACATCCTCGGTGTCCTGGCGGTCTCGATCGTGTGGGGCGCCGCGCTCGGCGTGGCGACATCGCTGGCCAGCGCCATCGCCTTCAACTACTTCCACGTCCTGCCATACGGGGTGCTGAGCCTCTCCCCCCGTGCGGACCTGGAGGACCTGGCGCTGTTCGTCGTCACCGCGCTGCTGGTCAGCGGCCTTGCCGACCTGGCCCGAGGGTTCGCGCTGGAGACGAGCGAACGCCGCCGGGAGGCCGACCTCGCCGCCGAACTGGCCCGCCTCATACTCAAGGCCGGCGATCTGCGCTCGGCGCTGGACCTGACCGCCCGGCGGATCGCGCACTCGCTCGACCTGTCAGACGCATCGATCGAACTCGAAGCCACAGCCGGGGACGAGCGCCACGTGGCGTTCCCGCTGCGCGACGGCACGACGATCCTGGGCACCCTGCTGGTCCCGGCGGACCTGCCCGAACGCACGCTGGAACGCCTCCGGCAGCGGATGGTTCCGTCCCTGGAACCGCTGCTGCGGGCGGCGTACGACCGGGAGGCGATCACCAACTCGCTGAAGGCGAGCCGCCAGGAGGCCAGCACGCTCGCCGTGCAACAGGCCGCATTGCGGCGAGTGGCGACGCTGGTCGCGCACGGCGCGGCACCGGCCGAGGTGTTCGACGCGGTGATCGAGGAACTGGGCCTGGTCCTCGACCAGTGCGCCACGGCGCTGCTGCGCTACGAGCCGAACGGCACGGCCACCAGACTCGCCGGCCGCAACATGCTCAGCGAACGGCGATCGTTCCGGCTCGAGGGCGACAGCCTGATGGTCCAGGTCCTCCACACCCGCCGCGCCGCCCGGATACACGACTACGACAAGGCCGTGGGCCCCAACGCCGAGGCCGCGCGGGAGCTGGGCTTCCACTCGGGAGTCGGCGCGCCGATCATCGTTGAGGGCCGCGTCTGGGGCGTGACCGTCGTTTTGTCCAAGGACCCCGAGCCCCTGCCGGCCGAGGCCGAGACACGCATGGCCGACTTCACCGAACTCGTCGCGACCGCGATCGCCAACGCCGACAGCCATGCACAGCTCACCGCCTCCCGCGCCCGCATCGTCGCCGCCGGCGACAACGCCCGCCGCCGCATCGAGCAGGACCTCCACGACGGCGCACAGCAGCGGCTCATCGCACTCGGCCTCCAGCTCCGCATGATGGAGACCTCGGTGCCGGCCGGACTCGGCGCCTTCAGGAGCCAGCTCTCACAGGTGGCAAACGGTTTGAACTCCGCCTTCCAGGACCTGCGGGAGATTTCACGGGGCATCCACCCCGCGATCCTGTCCAAGGGCGGACTCGGCCCGGCGATCAAGACCCTCGCCCGGCGCAGTCCCGTCCCGGTCGACCTCACGCTGAGCATCGATCGGCAGCTGCCCGAACGGATCGCGGTCGGCGCGTACTACATCGTGTCGGAAGCGATCACGAACACCGCCAAGCACGCCCAGGCGACCCTCGTCCGCATCGACGTCAAGGCGGACGACACGACCCTCGAACTCTCCATCCGGGACAACGGCATCGGAGGGGCCGACGTCGGCAAGGGCTCCGGGCTGATCGGCCTGCAGGACCGCGTCGAAACGCTCGGCGGCCACCTGGACATCAGCAGCCCCGCCGGCCGCGGCACGGCGCTGCTCGTCAGCATCCCGATCCACGACATCTCGGCGATGGACTGCCACCCGGTCGATGGCTGAACGGCACGAGGGCGGGCCGGGCGCGACGTCGTGCGGGCGAAACGCTCAAGGTGGCCGCCGGGATGCCGACGACGCCGGGGAGTGCTGCCGGACAGAAGGGGTGTGGAACGTGGCCAGCTATGCCCGGCACGACGACGAGCGCACACCCGCGCTGGTCACCGTCATTCATTGGCTCAGCACGCTCCGCCCGGTGTACGTGGTGGGGCTGGCGGTCGGCCTGTTCGCGGTGATCGCGTTCGCGGACTTCACGACCGGCCCGGCCATCTCGCTGACCGTGGCGTACCAGCTGCCGGTCTTCGTGACCGCGGCCGCGTCGCGGCGCTTGAGCGTCCTGACCGCCGCACTGTCCTCCGGGGTGTGCACCACCATGCAGGCGCTGCTGCGAACCGAGCCCTACCCGGCCGGAGTCCTGGCGTGGAACCTGCTCGCCCGGTTCCTCGTGCTCTGGCTCGTCGCCTCCCTGGTCTCGGCGCTGGCGACCAGGTTCGTGGCGGAACGGCACCTGTCCCGCAACGACTTCCTCACCGGCCTGCCGAACGCCCGGGCGCTGCACGAACAGACCGGGCGCGAGCTGGCCCGCATGCGCCGGTCGCGCTCGGCGCTCACCGCCGCCTTCATCGACGTGGACAACTTCAAGGCGGTCAACGACACGCACGGGCACGCCCGCGGCGACGAGCTGCTCGCCGCGGTCGGCCGGACACTGGCCGCGGCGGTCCGCGCACAGGACACGGTCGCCCGCGTCGGCGGCGACGAGTTCGCCGTACTGCTGCCCGGCGCCGATCGGGAGGAGGCGCTCGACCGGCTCGGCGCGCTGCATCGCGAGCTGCACGCCGCCACCCGGGACTTCACCCCGGCCGTGGCGTTCAGCATCGGCGCGGTGACGTTCACCGACCCGCCGCCGTCGAGCACCGAGGTGCTGGAGCTGCCGGACCGGCTGATGTACCTGGTCAAGCTCGGCGGCAAGGGCATGGTGCGGGCGGAGACCGCGACGGCGATGCGGGCGGGCCCGCCGAGCGCGCCGCGCCGCGCGGACGCCGGCTGCCCGGCTCTTGGAACGCGGTAGCCAGCGTGGACCGGCACTCCGATCCGGCCACGGTCACCCGGTGGCGCCGTGCACCGCATCACCTGACCGATGGGGGCGGCCCTGGGCGGGTGCCGGACCGCTGGTGACCATCTCGTCGCACAGCTGCGGCAGGACCCGCGCGAAGCCGACGCCGGCGAACTGCCAGTTGTGCCCGCCCGTGTCGACGAACCGGTGGGTGACGATCCCGGCCCGGGTGGCGTCGTCGGCCAGCTGCCGGCCGACGACGATGCCGCGGGCGTCATCGGCGCCGGCGCCGAACCACAGCGTCACGCCGGGGTACCGGCGGGTGCTCAGCAGGCGCGCGGGATCGTGCGCCTGCTGTGCGGGGATA
>NZ_JBEPDB010000082.1:0-41450 GCF_040300025.1 Dactylosporangium sp. NPDC000555
GCGCCTGGACACCAGGCGGCCGTCGGCCGCACGGCACCCGGGCCGGGCCGGGCCGCGCGTAGCGCTCGCGCGTCCTTCGCGCGTTGCGGCCGGGCCAGTCGCCGCGCAGCACCTGGACCCGGCGGCCGTCGGCCGCACGTTGCGTCCGGGCCGGGCCGCGCGCACCGTTCCGGCGTCCTTCGCACGTTGCGTTCCGGGGCCGACCGTGCGCGGCGTCGTGGCGTGAGGCGGGCGGCGTCCGGGGGTCGGCCGGCCCGTCAGTCGCGCAGTGCTCGCGCCAGGCGGCGGACGCCCTCGTCGAGCTGGTACGGGGGAGCGGCGGCGAACGTGAGGCGCAGGTATGGCGCGTCGGGCTCGGCGGCGTACCAGGGGCGGCCCGGGAACACCACGACCTGGCGGGCGGCCGCCGCCGTCGTCACGGCCACGTCGTCGGCGCCGTCGGGGAGGCGCAGCCAGGCGTGGAGGCCGCCGCGCGGTACCGGGGGCGGGGGCAGCTCCGGCAGGTGGCGGCGGATCGCGTCGAGCAGTGCGTCACGGCGGGCGCGCAGCTGCGAGCGCAGCGTCCGCAGGTGGCGCGACCACGCCGGGGACGTGACGAAGTCCAGCGCGGCCTGCTGCAGCGGGCCGGCGACGAAGAAGTCGTCCAGGACCCGGGCCGCGCGCAGCCGGGCCCCGGCGGCGCCCCGCGCGCCGATCGCGGCCACCCGCAGGCCGGGGGCCGCGGACTTGGTGAGCGAGCGCAGGTACACCACGTGGCCGTCCGGGTCGCCGGTGACCAACGGCGGCAGGGGGTCGGCGTCGATCGCCAGGTCGCGGGCGTAGTCGTCCTCGATCAGGAAGGCACCGGCGGCGCGGACCTCCGCCATGACCGCCGCGCGGCGCGCGGGTGCCAGCGTGGCGCCGTGCGGGTTGGCGAAGAGTGGCTGGCAGTAGAAGAGCCGGGCGCCCGTGCGGCGCAGGGCGGCGGCCAGCAGGTCGGGGCGCACGCCCTCGGCGTCGGCGGGCACCGGCACGACCCGCAGGCCGGCGGCGCGGGCGGCGGCGAGCGCGCCGAGGTACGTCGGCGACTCGACCAGCACCGCGTCGCCCGGCGCGGCGAGCGCGCGGAACGCTGTCGACAGCGCCGACTGGCCGCCCGGGCAGATCACGACGTCCTCGACCCGCATCGACCCGCCGGCGGTCCGGGCGAACCACGCGCGCAGGTCTTCGCGGCCCTCGACCGGGCCACGCTGCCAGCTCGCCGGGTGCCGGGCCGCCCGGGCGAGCGCCGCGCCGAGGGCGGCGGCCGGCTGGAGGTCGGCGTCGAGGTACCCGCTGGACAGCGCGATCGCGCCCGGGCGCGGGATCGCCAGCAGCGCCTGCATCGCGTCCTCGCCCGCCGGCCGCGGGCCCAGCGCGATCGACTGCCACGACAGGTCCGGCCGGTCGGCGGAGCCCGGCGCCGCGGCGACGTACGTGCCGCGTCCGGGCTGCGTGTCGACCAGGCCCTCCGCGGCCAGGACGCGGATCGCGCGGCTCACCGTGATCGGCGAGGCGCGGTGCCGGGCGGTGAGCTCGCGCACGGTCGGCAGCCGTGTGCCCGCCGCCGACCGGCCCGCCAGCGCGCGAAGATCTTGGATAACGCGAAGCGTTGCGTTATCGTCATTCATGAGAAGCAAGGATAACGTTACTCGGCACGGAGCGATAACGGGCGCGGCCCTCGGTGCGCTCGGGGTGCTCTGCTTCAGCATGTCGCTGCCGGCCACCCGCCTGGCCGTGGCGCACCTCGACGCCTGGTTCGTCGCGTTCGGCCGCGCGGTCGGGGCCGGCCTGCTCGCCGTGGCCTACCTCGCGATCGTCCGCGCCCCGCGCCCGACCTGCGGGCAGCGGCGCCGGCTCGCCGTGGTCGCGCTCGGCGTCGTCGCCGGGTTCCCGTTGTTCACCTCCCTCGCGCTGCAGACGAGCACCGCCGCCCACGGCGCCGTCGTCATCGCCGTGCTGCCCGCGGTCACCGCCGGCTTCGCGGTCCTGCGCGCACGGGAGCGCCCGGCGCCGGCGTTCTGGCTCGCGGGCGCCGCCGGCCTGCTCGCCGTCCTCGCCTTCCTGGCGCTCAGCGGCGCGGTCTCCGGCGCGGCCGGCCCGGCCGACCTGTTCCTGCTGGCCGCGGTCGTGCTGTGCGGCCTGGGGTACGCCGAGGGCGGCGCCCTGTCCCGCGAGCTCGGCGGCGCCCGCACGATCTGCTGGGCGCTCGTGCTCGCGCTGCCGTTCACCACGGCGGTGACGGCGGTCGCGGCGCTGCGCCACCCGCCGCACGCCCCGGCGGTGGCCTGGGCCGGCCTCGGCTACCTCACCGCGGTGTCGATGTTCCTCGGATTCTTCGCGTGGTACGGCGGGCTGGCCCGCGGCGGCGTCGCCCGCGTCGGCCAGATCCAGCTCGCCCAGCCGGTGCTCACCATGGCCTGGTCGGCCCTGCTGCTGCACGAGCGCGTGCCCCCGATCGCGGCCGCCGCCGCGGTGGCCGTGCTCGCCTGCGTCGCCCTGACCCAGCGCCTGCGCACCGCCGCGCCGCCCGCCCTGGCCGGCTGAGCACCGGTCCGGTCGCGGCACAATGGACGCGTGCGTATCGCCTTCGCCGCCGACGACAGCAACGCGACCACCGAGGCTGTGGTCGAGCACCTCGCGTCCGCCGGGCACGAGGTGCTACGCGTCGGCGGGCCGGGCGCGGATCCGGCGGTGGCGTGGCCGGACCTCGGCGCCGGCGTCGGGCGGGCCGTGGTGGAGGGCCGCGCCGACCTCGGCGTGGTCATGTGCTGGACGGGCACGGGCACGGCGATCGCCGCCAACAAGGTGCCCGGGGTGCTCGCCGCCGTCGCGTGGGACCCGTGGGTGGCCCGCGGCGCGCGGCTGTGGAACGACGCCAACGTGCTCGCGATGAGCCTCAAGCGGCTCGCGCCCGACGTCGCGGTCGAGGTGCTGCGGGCGTTTCTGGAGGTACCGTCGCCGGATCCGGATGAGGCGGAGAACATCGCGCTGCTGAGGGGGCTCGACGCCGGGCGGTGACCGGTCCACCGAGATCGCGCCGCTCGACAACGTCCACCGGGAGTCAGTAGCGGACGATCAGGGCGATCCGGCCGTCCGCGGCCAGGCTGTCGTCGCCGACGAAGGTCACGTCGCCACCCTGGCGGGCCACCCGCTCGACGATGTCGTCGACCGCGTCGTCCAGCAGGACGCCCGGGCTGTCGCCGTGCGGCTCCTGGTCCGGGGGGTGCAGGTGGTCCTCGTAGACCCAGGCGGGGCTGTGGTAGCCCTCCTCGACCAGCAGGTGCGCGCCGCGGCCCTGCTGGGCCAGGGACCACACCTCGGGCAGCCCCGCGGCGAACCGGTTGGCGCCGCGCGCGACGTCGAGCGCCTCCAGGGCCGCCACCTGCTCCATCGCCGTGTACGCGGCCAGGCGCGGGGCCAGCAACTGGTACACCTCGTGCGCGCCGGCGTGGTCGTAGTTGCCGGTGACGGTGCCGGCGATGCCGCGGGTCCACTCCTCGGCGAAGAAGGCCAGGTACCGCTCGACGCCCAGCACGAAGACGGGGCGGGTGTCCAGGTTGTCGACCTCGGTCAGGCCGTTGGCGACGTTGCGGAAGAACTGCCGGTGCCGCTCGTCCTCGTGCTTGCTCGGGTCCTGGCCGTAGTCGCGGGGCAGGCCGAGCGCGCCGCCGGGGCCCTCGTGCGTGAACGGGAAGCCGTGCGAGTGGACCTCGACCAGGTCGGCGCCGTCGCCGCTCCACAGGCGGGTCGGCTGCTCGGACAGCACGAGCGCCCAGTACCGGTGCCGGCGGGCGGCGTCGGCGACGATGTCGCGGACCTCGTACGTGTCGGCGATGACGACGCGCTCCTGCACCGGAGTCTCCAGCAGTCGCACGTGGACCTGCCCGGGCGAGGCGAACAGCGCCAGCCCCTCGCCCATGTGCCGCAGGTCGACGCGCTCGGCGGCGGTGGCGATCTCGTCGTACACCTGGTTGGCGACGTCGCGCGGCACCGTCTCGTCGAGATCGAGGCGTCGGCGGGCCTCGGACAGCAGGTTGCGCAGGCGGATCGGGTCCTGCTGGTTGCCCGGCGCCTTGCGATGGGTCGGCATCAGCAGTGAGACCGCCGGGTACCCGGTGGGGGTCAGCGTCGCCAGATCCTTCACCGTCATGCGCCCACCGTGCCCCTGTTGGTCGTCGGCCAGACTCGCCCGCGGAGGATGAGTAGGGTTCGCACGTCGCCGGCCTGCCCGTGTCGGATTCGAGGGGTGTCGTTCGTCGTACGCGTAAAGGCTGACGGGAGCGAACCGATGCGGTATCTGATGATGGTGATCGTCGATGGGGATGTCACCGACGGGCCGGCCGGGCCGGAGATCGAGGCCTGGGTCGCGGAGATGGACGGCAGGGGCGTGCGGCTGTTCGGCAACCGGGTCGTCGCGCCCGCCGAGGCCACCACCGTGCGGGTGCGCGACGGCGAGGTGCTGCTCACCGACGGGCCGTACGACGAGACGACGGAGCAGATGGGCGGCTTCGTCATCATCGAGTGCGCCGATCTCGACCAGGCGATCGAGGTCGCCGCCCAGCATCCGATGGCGCACCGGGGCAGGATCGAGCTCCGCCCGTTCTGGGAGGACGCGGCGGCGCGCCCCGGGAGCGCCGCGCTGACCCGGCTCACCGGCGATCGGGACCTCGCCGAGGAGTGCGCCCAGGACGCGTTCGCGCAGGCGCTGCGCCGCCGTGCCGTCGAGGCGGACAAGCTGCGTGAGGCCGCCATGCTGAGCCCGATCGAGGGCGTGGCGGATCCCGAGGACGAGGCGCCCGCCGTACCGGATGACCGCCTGCGGCTGATGTTCACCTGCTGCCATCCCGCGCTGTCGCTGGAGGCCCAGGTCGCGCTGACGCTGCGCAGCCAGGCGGGGCTGTCGACGGCCGAGATCGCGCGGGTGTTCCTGGTGTCCGAGCCGACGATGTCGCAGCGCCTGGTGCGGGCCGACAACAAGATCCAGCGGTCCCGGATTCCGTTCCGGGTGCCGCCCGCGCACCTGTTGCCGGGGCGGCTCGAGTCGGTACTGACCGTGCTGTACCTGCTGTTCAACGAGGGCTACAGCGGCGGCGGGCGGGTCGACCTCGGGCGCGAGGCGATCCGGCTCGCGCGGGTGCTCGCCGCGCTCATGCCCGACGAGCCGGAGGCGCTCGGGCTGCTCGCGCTGATGCTGCTGCACGACGCGCGCCGCGCCGCCCGGCAGGACGCCGCCGGCGACCTGGTGCCGCTGGAGGAGCAGGACCGCGGCGCCTGGGACCGGGCCGCGATCGCGGAGGGCGCCGAGATCCTCGAGCGCGCGCTGCGCCGCCAGCGCGCCGGGAAATACCAGATCCAGGCGGCGATCGCGGCGTGCCACGCGTGCGCGCCCAGCGTCGCGGAGACCGACTGGCCGCAGATCGCGCAGTTGTACGCCCGGCTCGCCCGCATCGCGCCCGGGCCCGTCGTCGAGCTCAACCGCGCCGTCGCCGTCGCCATGGCCGACGGGCCCGCGGCCGGATTGTCGCTGGTCGATGCGCTGCGCGACGCCGGGGCCCTCGCCGGGTACCACCTGCTGCCCGCCACCCGCGCCGACCTACTGCGCCGGCTCGGCCGCGTCGCCGAGGCCGCCGAGGCCTACCGCGAGGCCCTCGAGTTGTCGGGGAGCGATGCCGAGCGGCGGTACCTCACCCGCAGGCTGGCCTCGCTCACCCCATGACGTCACCCGTAGCGTGAGTTCAGTCACCAGCCGTTGGCTGATCTTGCCACGTGTGCAAGTTTGGCTGAGGCGGGCCTCCACTTAACGGGGAATGGTGAGGTGGTCGAAGTGGAACGCGGTCAACCGGTCGGCTGGGCGGCACACCGCCGTGCTGTAGACGCCCTACGCGCCTCCTACGCCGCGATCCCGCCAGGCGACACCGTGCGGCTGGCGAAGAAGACCTCGAACCTGTTCCGGCCGCGCGCCGACGCCCGTCACGGCCTCGACGTGAGCGGCCTCGGCGGGGTCATCGAGGTCGACGCGGCCGGGCGCACCGCCGAGGTGCAGGGCATGTGCACGTACGAGGACCTGGTCGACGCCACCCTGCCGCACGGGCTGATGCCGCTCGTCGTGCCGCAGCTGCGCACCATCACGCTGGGCGGGGCCGTCACCGGGCTGGGCATCGAGGCCACCTCGTTCCGGCACGGGCTGCCGCACGAGTCGGTGCTGGAGCTGGACATCCTCACCGGCACGGGGGAACTGCTCACCGTGCGGCCCGACAACGAGCACGCCGAGCTGTTCTCGGCGTTCCCCAACTCGCTGGGCAGCCTCGGCTACGCCACCCGGCTGCGTATCGAGCTGATGCCGATCGCCGCCGGGGTGAGCCTGGCCAACCTGCGCTTCGACGACCTCGACGAGCTGCTCGAGGTCGTCGGCGAGGTGATGAAGACCGGCGCGTACGACGGCCGGCACGTCGACGTCATGGACGGCGTCGTGTTCCGTCCCGGCGAGGCGTACCTCGTGCTGGGCACCTTCACCGACGAGCCCGGCGCCACCAGCGACTACACCGGGCAGGCGATCTACTACCAGTCGCTGCGGACGAAGGCCACCGACCGCCTCTCCGCGTACGACTACCTGTGGCGGTGGGACACCGACTGGTTCTGGTGCTCGGCCGCCTTCGGCGCGCAGGTCCCCGCGGTGCGCCGGGTCTGGCCGCGGCGGTACCGCCGCTCCGACGTGTACCACCGCATCGTGCGGTTCGAGAACCGCTACGGCGTCGCCGCGCGCGTCGGCCGGTGGCGCGGGCAGCCCGACAGCGAGCGCGTCGTGCAGGACGTCGAGCTGCCGCTGGAGCGGACCGCCGAGTTCCTGCGATGGTTCGCCCGCGAGGTGCCGATGGCGCCGATCTGGCTCTGCCCGCTGCGTCTGCGGGAGCACGAGTGGCCGCTGTACCCGATGCACGCCGGCGAGGCGTACGTCAACGTCGGGTTCTGGGGCACGGTGCCGATCGAGCCGGGCGCCGCCGACGGCGACGTCAACCGAGCCATCGAGGCCAAGGTGTTCGAGCTCGGCGGCCACAAGTCCCTCTACTCCGACGCCTACTACGACCGGGAGACCTTCGACCGGCTCTACGGCGGCCCCGCATACCGCGCCGCCAAGGACCGCTACGACCCCGGTCACCGATTGACCGACCTCTACGACAAGGTTGTGGGGCGTAAATGACCAGCACCTACCGTTCGAGCAACACGCAAGGATCCGTTCCCGGCCAGCCCCGCCGCCGGCCCCCCGTCCCGACCGTCGCCGACATCGTCCGGGCCGTCACCGCAGGCGAGGTCCAGGTCCACATCACCGCCTACGACGGCAGCGCCGTCGGCCCCGAGGACGCCCCCGTCGGGCTGCACGTCGCCTCCGAGCGCGGCCTGTCGTACGTGCTGACCGCCCCCGGCGACCTGGGCATGGCCCGCGCCTACGTGACCGGCGACCTCGAGGTGCGCGGCGTGCACTCCGGCGACCCGTACGAGGCGCTGCGACAGCTCGCCAACGGCCTGCGGCTGCGGCTGCCCTCGGCCGGCGAGGCCCTGCGCCTGGTGCGCGGCCTGGGCTGGGAACGGCTGCTCCCGCCGCCGCCCCCGCCGCAGGAGGCCACGCCGGCATGGAAGCGCACCCTGGCCGGCCTCGGCCTGCGCCACGCCCGCGGCCGCGACGCCGAGGCGATCCACCACCACTACGACGTGTCGAACCGCTTCTACGAGATGGTGCTCGGCCCGTCCATGACGTACACCTGCGCCGTCTACCGCTCCGAGTCCGACACCCTCGAGCAGGCCCAGGCGAACAAGTACGACCTCGTCGCCGGCAAGCTGGCGCTCAAGCCGGGCCAGCGGCTGCTCGACGTCGGCTGCGGCTGGGGCGGCATGGTCCGCCACGCCGCCCGCGAGTACGGCG
Source organism: Dactylosporangium sp. NPDC000555 (assembly GCF_040300025.1). Lineage (NCBI taxonomy): Bacteria > Bacillati > Actinomycetota > Actinomycetes > Micromonosporales > Micromonosporaceae > Dactylosporangium > Dactylosporangium sp. NPDC000555. The sequence continues at coordinate 7,940 of NZ_JBEPDB010000082.1, forward strand.
TGCGCGCCCTCGGCGTCACCCTGTCCCGCCAGCAGGCCGAGTGGGCGCAGGCCGCGATCGAGCGGGAGGGCCTCGGCCACCTCGCCGAGGTACGCTACCTGGACTACCGCGACGCGCCGCTGGAGCAGTTCGACGCGGTCAGCTCCATCGGCCTCACCGAGCACATCGGGGTCAAGAACTATCCTCGGTACCTCGCGACGCTGCGCGACCGCCTCAAGCCCGGCGGGCGGCTGCTGAACCACTCCATCACCCGCTCCGACAACCGGGCCTCGCACAAGCCCGGCGCGTTCATCGACCGGTACGTGTTCCCCGACGGCGAGCTCGCCTCCCCGGGCCGGCTGGTGGGCGCCGTGCACGACGCGGCGTTCGAGGTGCAGCACGAGGAGAACCTGCGGCTGCACTACGCGCTGACCCTGGCCGGCTGGAACCGCAACCTGGTCGAGCGCTGGGACGAGTGCGTCGCCGAGGTCGGGCTGGGCACCGCCCGCGTGTGGGGCCTGTACATGGCCGGCTCGCGCCTCGCCTTCGAGCGCAACGAGATCCAGCTGCACCAGATCCTCGCCACGAAGACCACCCGGGACGGCGTGTCGTCCTACCCGCTGCGGCCCGACTGGACCGCCTGACAGCTCGTACCGCACAGTTTGCGCAGGGCGCGGCCGGGTTGCGACCGGCCGCGCCCTTGCGGTCCCGGTGACCGATTTGCGGCTCTCGGCTTTCTCCCAGGGAGAATCCAGTTTGGCGGAAGCTGCGGTGTGCAATCTGGACAACATGAGTGACCAGGACCGCCAGGGGAGCGACCCGCAGCACGCTGACACACCCGGCTCCGCGCAACCGTCGTCGCCGTCGCCGTCGGCCTCGGTGGACCCCCCGGCTTCGCCGCAGCTGCCGCCGGCCGCGTCCTGGCCGCCGCCGTCTTCCACTCCTCTCGCGCCATCGTCCGCCGCGCCGCCTTCCGTTCCCGCCGGGCCGCCTTCCGTTCCCGCCGTGCCGTCTTTCGTCGCGCCGCCTTCCGCGTCCGCCGCGTCCGCCGAGTCCGCGGTGCCGTCTTCCGCAGCGCCGTCTCCCGCTTCCGTCGCACCGTCTTCCGCCTTCGTGCCGCCTTCCGCTCCTGCCGCCCCGTCTTTCGTCGCGCCGTCCTCCGCTCCCGTCGCGCCGTCTTCTTCCGCTCCCGTGGTGCCTTCGTCTGCGGCGTCGTCTTCCGTCGCAACGTCCTCCGCTCCCGCGGCGCCGTCTTCTTCCGCCTCCGTGGTGCCTTCGTCTGCGGCGTTGTCTTCCGTCGCGTCGTCTTCCGTTCCCCCGGCGCCGTCTTCGTCCGATCCCGTGGTGCCCTCCTCTGCGGGGCCGTCTTCCGCTCCCGCGGTGCCGTCTCCCGCCCCGCCGGTCGTGAGCGCCCCGGCCGGGCCCCCAGCGTCCCCGGTCTCCCCGGCCGCGGTCTTCCCGGCATCCGGTGCGCCTGACGCGTACGCTCCGGCCTCGGCTCCGCCGGGTCAGTACGTTCCCGCTTCGGCTCCGGGTCAGTACGTTCCGGCCTCGGAGGCACCGGGTCAGTACGTGCCCGCCTCGGGCGTACCGGCCGCCGGGTCGCCGTGGAGCCGGCCGGAGACCAACGGGTATTCACACGTGCCGGCCGCCGGTGAGAACGCGCCGACGCAGCCGCTCGGCACTGTCGCGACCGCTCCCTTCTCGGCACCGCCGCTCCCACCCACCGGATATGTCGGTTACGGGCAGCCGTATGGGCATGGCGCGCAGCCGCCCGGGTTCCCACCGCCCGGACACCCTGGTCAGCCCGCGTACGGGCAGCCGGGCCCCCGGCCGGGGCGCGGCGGGCGGATCGTCGCGCTCGCCGTGTGCGCGATCGTGCTCGCCGCCGGCTCGGCGCTCGGCGGCGGCCTGGTCGCCACCCAGCTGGCCGGCGACAACCCGGCCAGCGGCCCGAGCGTCGTCGCCCGCGACCCGGCGCCCAACCTCGACCGTTCCTCGGTGGGCGCGGTCGCCGAGGCGGTGCTGCCCAGCGTCGTGGACATCAGCTCCGGCGACGGCGAGGGCTCCGGCGTGATCATGACCGCGGACGGTCAGATCGTCACGAACAACCATGTCGTGCAGGGCGCCCAGCAGCTCACCGTGACGTTCAGCAACGGCAAGACGGCGCCCGCGACGGTCGTGGGTACCGACCCGTCCGGCGACATCGCGGTCATCAAGGCCCAGGGCGTCTCCGGCCTCACCCCGGCGAAGTTCGGCGACAGCGACGCGCTGCGCATCGGCGACACCGTCCTGGCCGTCGGCAGCCCGCTGGGCCTGCAGGGCTCGGTCACGGCCGGCATCGTCAGCGCCCTGCACCGTACGATCTCGGGTGATCAGGGCGGCAAGACGATCGCCGACGCGATCCAGACCGACGCCGCGATCAACCCGGGCAACTCCGGCGGCGCGCTGGTCAACCTCAAGGGCGAGGTCGTCGGCATCAACACCGCGATCGCCACCGCGGGGCAGAACAACGGCAACATCGGCGTCGGGTTCGCCATCTCCGCCAACCGCGCCCGGGCCGCCGCCGACCAGCTGGCCAAGGGCGGCAAGGTCAGCCACCCGTACCTCGGGGTGCAGCTCACCGACGGCAACGGTGGCGCGCTCATCGGCGGCGTGGTCGCGGGCGGCCCGGCCGACAAGGCGGGCCTGAAGACCGGCGACACGGTGACCAAGTTCGGCTCGGCGGCCGTCACCGACGCGACCTCGCTCATCAATGCGGTACAGGCGGCGAAGGCCGGCGACCGCGTGCCGGTGACGGTCGGCCGCAACGGCGGCGAGCAGACCGTGACCGTGGCCCTCGGCGAGGCGCCGTAAGACTTCCATTCCCTTTCGCCGCAGCGGCCCGCGTTCGCCACGACGCGGGCCGCTGCGTTGTGCTCAGCGTTGCAGCTGTGCCACGAGGTCCCGGAACACGCCGAACGCGGGCTTGGGCGTGTAGTCGGAGCGGACCAGCCCGAACTGCGACATCGGGTTGTCGTTGCCGCTGTCGGCGTCGCGCAGCGCGAAGTGTTCGTAGGCGGTGACGTTGAGCTCGGCGGCGTTCGCGGCGACGGCCCGCACGACCTGCCCGACGACTTCGGCCTGCCGCTCGTACGTGCGCCCATCGCCCGTCGCCCAGCCGTTCTCGGTCACGTGGATCGGGGTGCTCGCGGGCACGCCGGCCGCGGCCAGGCACCGCTCCCGGAAGGTGCGCAGCACGCCCTCGACCGCGACCGGGAAGTCGGTCACCGGGCGGAACACGCCGGGAAAGAAGTCCAGCCCGGCGTAGTCGATGACGGGCCCGATCTCCCGCAGCGACGCCCAGAACTCCTGCTCCTGGTCGAAGATCGGCGTCGAGTTGCAGCCGATGCGCACGTCCAGGCCGAGCCGGTCGGCCTCGGCGCGGGCGGCCAGCACGCCCTCGACGATTGCCCGCCGTACCGCCGGGAAACCACCGTCGCCGCCCGGCCCGTCATGGTTGGCCTCCTCGCCGACCTGCAGCGTGGCCAGGCACTCCCCGTGCGTGCGGAGCAGGCTGCGCAGGTGGTCCAGCCATCCGCTCAGGTCGTCGCCGGGCTCGCGGAAGCAGGCGACCAGGTCGAGCCGCCGGCCGCGGACGGCGTGCTGCCACGGTGCCGGCGCCGCCTCCATGTGAGCGCCCAGCGCGTCGCTGTAGTGCACATAGCCGCGTACGAGGGCGGGGGAGAGCTCGTCGAGCAGCTCGCTCGTCCGCCCCGCGTCCTCCGGCGGGCCGGGCGTGATGCCACCGTCGGGGTCGGCGCCGAGCCCGCCCGCGTAGATGCCGAATTTCAGAGTCATGCGGCCACGGTACGACAAACTTGGTGTCACACCAAATTTGTGTTGACGCTAGAATTATCCGCATGGCGCTTCGGGCGGAGAAGAAGGCGGCGACGCGGACGGCGATCGCCGACGCGGCGACGGGCCTGTTCATGGAGCGCGGATTCGACCGCGTCACCGTGGCGGAGGTAGCGGAGGCGGCCCGCGTGTCGGTGAACACCGCCTTCAACTACTTCCCGACGAAGGAGGACCTGTTTCTCGACCGCCAGGACGATGTCGTCTCCCGCCTGGCCAATGCCGTGCGGGGCGCCCCCGACCCGGCCGCCGCCGCGCGCGCGCTGTTCCTCGGCGAGCTCGACCGCGACGAGCCGACGCTCGGCCTGCACCCCGACGCGCCGAAGTTCTGGAAGGTCGTCGACGACAGCCCGGCGCTGCAGGCCCGGCTGCGCCTGCTGGGCGAGACCGCCGAGCGGGCCGTCGCCGCGGCCCTGATCGAGTCCGGTCGCCCAGAGCCGGACGCGTGGTGGGCGGCCGCGATCCTGACCGGCGTCGACCGCGCTCTGCACGCCCACATCCGGCGGCTGATGCTCGCGGGGGAGGAGCCGGCCGCCGCCCGGGCCGCGATCCGCGACATCGCCGAGCGCGCGTTCGCCGCCGCCGCCCGCGCACTGTCGTGACCGTTCTCAGCGCTCGGCGGTCCGTAGCAGCGCTGCGACGGCCCGGCCCGCGCCGTCCACGAACGCCCGCAGCTCGATGCAGCCGCTGCCAGCCCGGTGCGATCGTGTCGTGGTCTGGCGACACGCATGCATCGTCCGCCGGGCGGCCGCGCGGGTGGCAGGGCCGCAGGGCCGCGGGCGAGGGCCCCGGACGGCCCTACCTCGTGGTCGCGGTGCCACTGCCGGTAGGCGGGACCGCAGCGGTCTGAATTTGTCGTACCCCTGTTCTAACTAAAAGCATGATTGAGGTGCTGGCAGCGATCGATCCGGCGGAGTGGCGCAACCGGCTGGACTCGATGCTGGACGAGCATCGTCGCCGCCACGCCCGCCGTGCCGCGATCAGGTCGGAGTTCGCCGAGGCGCGCCGCCGCGGCCTGGAGCAGCGCCACGCGGAGCGACTGGCCCGCCTGGACCGCGAGGCCCGCACCGCGGAGATCACTGCCCACTGGGCCGAGCGGGACGCCCGCACGACCGGCCCCCACACTCCAACCGCTCCACCCACGCCTCGCGCAGACGCCGCTCCCACCACCGCTCGGACGTCGCCACCCGCCGCTTCTGCCCCAACTGCTGCGCCGAAGTCTCCGGCCCCTGCCTCTGCTCCCGTCGCCGGCGGTGCTCCAGGGTCGTCGCCCGCGTCGCCTGTTTCGGCGCCTGGTTCCGCGTCGGCTGGTTCCGCGTCGGCTGTCTCTGCTTCGGTCGCCGGCGCTGCTTCGGTGTCGTTGCCTGTGTCGTCTGCTTCGGCGGCTGGTTCCGTGTCGGCTGTCTCTGCTTCTGTTGCGGGCGCTGCTTCGGTGTCGTCGCCCGCGTCGCCTGTTTCAGCGGCCGCGTCCGCGTCTCCGGCCGATACTCCTGTTTCCGCCGCTGGTCCTGTTCCTGTGTCGTCGCCCGCTCCTTCTGCGGGCGCGGCGCCTCGGCGACCTTCCGGTCGTCGCGACGTCGGTTCGGCTCCTGCTCCAGTCGGCGACGGTCGACGTCGAACTCGACCTGCGACGGTGCGTCGCGCTGCGCGTCTCGATCGCTATTGCGGCGCCTGTCGTCGTGCCGCGCGCAGTGTGCCCGGCGGCTTTCCATGTGCTCGACCGCCGTGACCGCCAGGGTGACCCAGCTGAAACACCCGCAGATCGTCATGCTGGATGGGTCATTGCGGACCACCGGCGGCGATGGCGTCGTGGACGTTCTGCCGCTGGAAGAACGAGACGAGCACGTGGTTGCCGACCCCGCGATGAGCCGCTCAGTTCCTTGATCAGGGTCAGTCCGGCATGGAGCCCGGCCGCCGTCACCATGCGCGGGATGTCGACAAGCTCGCCGTCGCGCCGGTGCGGCCGAGCGGTCACCGAGAGGTGGCCGCCGGGCCGCAGCACGGCGGAGCAGCCGACGGCAGGTTTCGGGGCGGTCGCCCCGGTCGGCGTCGAGGCTTGGTGATGCCGTGCGCGATGTCTTGGCGGGTGGCCGTTCGGGTCGTCGACGCTGCGACGGATGCGGAAGAGCTGTTTGGCTCGGCGAAGTTGATTTCGGCGGCGGCGTCGGCGGCCCAGATCTCGCGGATCACAATTCGTGGCCTGCGGTCGTGACTGGACCGAGGTCGTCTGCCTGTCCGCCGAAGAGGTCTTCATCGCCGCGGTCGCCGCCGAGGGCATCGTCGAGACCGTCGATGCTCAGCCGCAGTTTGTCCGGCGCGATCATGTCGTGGTCTGGCTGGCACGCATGCATCGTCCGCTGAGCGGCCGTACGGGTGCCAGGGCCGTGGTCGCAGGGCGTGGGTCGCAGGGTCGCAGGACTGCGGTGGCAGGGTCGCGGGTGGCAGGGTCGCAGGACTGCGGTGGCAGGGTCGCGGGTGGCAGGGTCGCAGGACCGCGGTGGCAGAGTCGCGGGTGGCAGGGGCGCACGGCCATGGCGGGGCCGCAGGACTGCGGGTGGCTGGGGCTGCGGGTAAGGGGACAGGGCTGGCCTACCAGTGGTCAGTCATGGTCGTGGTCGCGCTGCCACTGTCGGTAGGCGGCGACGGCGGTCGGTAGGGTCGGGAAGATGCGGTCCGCGCCGACCGAGGCGGTGAGCCCGAACGCGTCGAGCTCGTCCTGCAGGTCGCGCTTGACGCGGGCCATCGCGAACACCACGCCGCGGGCGGTCAGCTCCCTGCGGACGCCGTCGAGCGCCTCCAGGGCGGTGATGTCGACCTCGACGTTAGCCTCGGCGTTGAGCACGAACCAGCTGGTCGGGGCGCTGTCGGCCGCGGCGAGCGCTCGTCGCCGGAAGTCCTCCGCGTTGGCGAAGAAGAGCGGGGAGTCGTACCGGTACACCAGCAGCCCCGGGATCGTGGTCGCCTGCGGGTAGTCGTCGACGTCGTGCATGCCGGCCAGGTTGGGCACGAGACCCTGGATCGCGTCGTGCGGCCGGGCCACCCGGCGCAGCAGGTCGGCCACGGACAGCCCGATGGCCAGCAGCACGCCGTACAGGATGTCCAGCACGAGGACGCCGGCGCAGGTGGCGAGGGCGAGCAGCAGCTCGCTGCGGCGGAACGCGGCCAGCCGCCGGAAGCCCGCGATGTCGATCAGATGGACCGCGGCGTAGACCACGAGAGCACCGAGCGCCGCGACCGGGAACAGCGCGAGCAGCGGCCCGGCGAACAGCAGCACCGCGACGACCGCGACCAGCGAGACGAGCGAGCCGAGCTGGGTGCGCCCGCCGGCGGCGAAGCCGATCGCGGTACGGCTGCCGCTGCTGCTGATCGGAAAGCCCCGCAGGAAGCCGGTCGCCACGTTCGCCGCGCCGAGGGCGAGCAGTTCCTGGTTGACGTCGATGCGGTAGCCGCCGCGCGCGGCGAACGAGCGCGCGGTGAGCACGGTGTCGGTGTACCCCACGACCATCACCCCGACCGCCGGCAGCACCAGGTCGGTGAGGTCGCCGAGGCCGGGCAGCGAAGGCGCGGGCAGGCCTCCCGGGATCGGGCCGACGACGGCGATGCCCTGCTCCCGGAGGCCGAACACCGCCACCGCCGCCGTGGCGAGGAGCACGGCCAGCAGGGGCCCCGGCAGCCTCGGCCACCGCCACTTCACGACGAACAGGAAGCACAGCACGGCGAGCGAGAACAGCAGCGTCGTCGGCCGGACCCGGCCGAGCTGCCGCGCGGCCGAGAGCACCTGCTCGATGAGCGTGTCGCCGGTCACCGGTATCCCGGTCAGCTTGCCCAGCTGGCTGATGATCATGATGACCGCGACGCCGGCGAGGTAGCCCACCAGGATGGGCTTTGACAGCAGGTCCGCGAGGAAGCCCAGGCGAGCGGCCCACGCGACCAGGCACAGCAGCCCGACGACCACGGCGAGCGTGGCGGCCAGCGCCGCGTACCGCGCGGGGTCGCCGCCGGCGAGCGGGGCGATCACCGTGGCGGTCATCAGCGCGGTGGTCGACTCCGGCCCGACCGACAGGTGGCGGGAGGTGCCGAGCAGAGCGTAGACGGCCAGGGGTGCGATCATCGCCCAGAGCCCCGTCACCGGCGGCAGGCCGGCCACGGTGGCGTACGCCATCACCTGCGGCACCAGGTAGGCGGCGACGGTCACACCGGCCAGCACGTCCCCGCGCCACCAGGACCGGCGGTACCCGCGTATCGCCGCGACGCCCGGCAACAGCGGGATGCTGCGCCGCCCGGCCGGCCCTGTGGTCATCTGATTCCTTCCGTGGATACCCCCACTGGGGGGAGAGGGCCTGACCGTGCGAAATATGGTCAAGCATCACACGCTGGCCAGCGCTAGTTCGGAGTCGGGCAGAATGGCGGCATGGATGATCAGCGGTACTGCCGGCTGCGCGTGATCGGCGAAAACCTCGACCTCGCCGGGTCACCCGCCGCGCTGCGTGCGCTCGCCGCGGTGCTGCGCGGTGCCGGCCCGGCGATCGAGGTGCCGATCCGCAACGGGGCCGTGGCGCAGGAGCGCGCCGCCGGGCCTCTCGCCATCGCCCTGCGCGGCGCGCCCACGCTGCACCTCAGTGGCGACGACGACGGGCTGGCGGCGGTGTGGGCGGCGCTGGAGGCCGTCGCGGACGAGACCGAGACCGCGGAGCCCGGCGGCACGGCGCCGCACCGGCACGTGGAGCCGGACGGCAGCCGGCCGCTCGTCGTCACGGGCGAGCGCGAGGACTCGCTCGGGCTGTAGCGCCGCCGGCGCCGATCCGCGTCACCGGGGGCCGGAACGCCGCGTTACCCGGGGCCGGAACGCCGGATGGGCCTCATCAGGGCCGTCTCGTGCCAGGCCAGGAAGTCCCGGACCAGGGCGGTGACCCGGTCCGGGGGCCTCCAGCAGGAACAGGTGCGAGGTTCCCGGTGGCACCGCCAGTCGCGCGTCGGGCAGGGCGGCCCGCACGATGAGCGTGCGACAGCCGATCCGTGCGAGGTCCGCCAGGGGAGACCTCGGCGTAGCGCGCGACGACCGCCGGGGGCAGCGGCGCGTACGTGCCGCTGCTGATGAGCGCCAGCGCCCGCACCAGGCCGCGCCGTAGCCGCACAGCACCGCCGACCACGCCGGTCAGGTACAACCTGGTAGGCGAGCGCGGCCAGGCTGGTGTCGAAGTCGCGGCTGTCGCTGAAGCCGCCGTGCGGCGCCTCGTCGACTGGCTGGGCCCGCACCGGCGCGGCGAGACCCGCCCGCGCCGCGACCTCGGCCGCGAACCGGGCGAGCACGTCGACGAACGCGAGCCGGACCGAGTCGCGCCACACGGTCAGCTCGGCGGGGTCGCACTCGGGCGGCACACGAGCCCTTCCGGCGCCGGAAAGACAAGGTCAGAATCCCGAGGTCGACGGTGCGGACGCGACGGCGGGCGGTGCACAGGGCGAAGAGCCGAGCATCCGGTAGCAGTACCCGAGCATCGCGATCCAGAAAAACCCGAAGGTCGAAACCGTAAGTCACTGTGACCTTACTGTTGGTGATATGCGGTGGACGGTTCGGCTGGCCGAGGGCCTGCTGGAGGCGACCCCGGACGCCCTGGTGGTGGCCGGCGATGACGGCCGCGTCGCACTGGCCAACGCCGGCGCCCGCGCGCTGTTCGGCCGCGAGGACCTGGTCGGGCAGCCGATCGACGAGCTCGTGCCGCCGGAGACACACCCGCTGCTGCCCCGGCTGCTCGCCTACATGGCCGGCGACCACCCGCTGCGCCGCTCCGGCCAGCCGCTGCGCATGCTCCGCGGCGACGGTACCCAGTTTCTGGCCGACGTCGCGCTCTCGGTGCTCGATGCCGAGGAGGGCCGCTTCGTGTACGCCACGATCCGCGACACCGGCACCGAGGGCTTCGACCCGGCCCAGTCGCTGCTCGCCTCGATCGTGCAGTCCTCGCACGACGCGATCGTCACCACCGACCTCGACGGCCTGGTGCTGTCGTGGAACCCGGGCGCGGAGCGGCTCTACGGGTACACGGCGGGGGAGATGATCGGGCGCTCCAAGGACGTCATCATCCCGCCCGACCGGCGCCCCGACGAGGCCGGGGTCCGCGTGGTTGTCGCCGCCGGCGGGCGCGTCGACCAGTACCGCACCCGGCGCCGCCGACGCGACGGCACCGAGCTGACCGTGTCGATGCTGGTCTCGCCGCTGACCGGGGCCGACGGGCGGACCGTCGGCGTCACCACCATCACCCGCGACATCAGCGAGCGCGAGCGCGCCGAGGCGCAGCGGCAGGCCGTCCTCGACGCCGCGCCCGACCCGCTGCTCGGCGTCGACGAGCGGGACCGGATCGTGCTGGTCAACGCCTCGGCCGAGCGCCTGTTCGGCATCCCGCGCTCCGACCTGACGGACGTGCCCGTACACCACCTGCTGCCCGGCGGGGTGCGCACCGCCCCCGACCGGGCCGGGGCGCAGGACGGCGCGCCGCCCGTGGCGCGGCGCAGGGACGGCACGGAGGTGCCCGTCGACATCACGCTGAGCGCGCTCAACACCGACGACGGCGTGATCACCCTGGCCGGCGTCCGGGACATGACCGAATGGCTGGCCGCCCTCGCCGAGCAGCAGCGGCTGCGGGAGGAGGCGGAGCGGCGCAAGGAGGAGGTACGCCGGCAGCGCACCCAGCGCCTGGAGAGCCTCGGCCAGCTCGCCGGCGGCATCGCGCACGACTTCAACAACCTGCTCGCGGTCATCCTCAACTACGCCGAGTTCATCGTCACCGACGGCGCCGACACCCCGTTCGCCCTCGACGCCGAGCAGATCCTGCGGGCCGGCCGGCGGGGCAGCGAGCTGACCCACCAGCTGCTCGCGTTCGCCCGCCGGGAGGTGATCCGGCCCAAGCCGCTGGACGTCAACCGGGTCATCGCCGAGGTGGAGCAGATGCTCACCCGGGCCATCGGCGAGCACATCTCGCTGGCCGCCGAGCTCGCCGAGCCCCTGCCGTCCGTGGTGGCCGACCCCGGCCAGCTCGAACAGGTCCTCGTCAACCTCGCCGTCAACGCCCGCGACGCGATGCCGGCCGGCGGCCACCTGACCATCGACACCGGGCTGGTCAACGTCTCCGACGAGCACTTCGTGGTCCGCGACGGCCTGCGCCCCGGCCCGTACGTGCGGCTGCGGGTCTCCGACACCGGCACCGGCATGCCCCGTGAGGTCATCGAGCAGGCCTTCGAGCCGTTCTTCACCACCAAGCCCAGCGGCGAGGGTACCGGCCTGGGCCTGGCCACGGTCTACGGCATTGTGGTGCAGGCCGGCGGCACCGTGTACATCTACTCCGAGCCGGGCGTCGGCACCACGATCACGATCCTGCTGCCGGCCAGCGACGTCAAGCCCCGCGCCGACGATCCGAGGCGGGCCGCGCGGCCGCCGGGCCGCGGCCAGACGGTGCTGGTCGCCGAGGACGAGCCGGCGCTGCGCGAGGTCACCACCCGCATCCTGCGCCGCGGCGGCTACACCGTGCTCGCCGCCGAGGACGGCCTGGCCGCGCTGCGGCTGGCCGCTGAGCACGGCGGCCCGATCGACCTGCTGCTCACCGACGTGGTGATGCCGGGCATGCTGGGCCGCATGCTGGCCGAGCGGCTCCAGCTCGCCCGGCCGGCGACCCGGGTCCTGTTCATGTCCGGCTACGCCCAGCCGGTGCTGACGAGCAACGGCACCCTCGATCCCGGCGTACACCTGCTGGAGAAGCCCTTCACCGGCGACGACCTGCTCAACGCCGTCGGCGACCAGCTCGCGGGGGTCGTGCCGCACTTCTAAAAATGGACGTTCATTCATTATTCTCGCTCGCATGGATGGCAGCAGCCGCTCCGCGGAGCACGTGGCGCTCTTCCGTGCCCTGGAGACGAGCCGCCGGCGCGACCGGCTTTTCAGCGACCGGCTCGCGACGCGCATGTTGTCGCCGCGGTACCGCGCGGTCGTCGCCGCGTCGCGCCTGCCGCCGGTGCACCGCTGGATCGAGCGGTACATCGATACCCGCTACGCCGGCGGCCCGCGGGCCTCGGCCGTCGTCCGCACCCGCCTGATTGACGACCTCGTCCGCGCCGCCCTCGACGGTGGCGCCCGGCAACTGGTACTGCTCGGCGCCGGCTTCGACAACCGCGTCCACCGCATCGCCGCGCCCGTCGCGTTCGAGGTCGACCACCCGGCGACCCAGGCCACCAAGCGCCGCCGAGTGCCCGCCGCGCTCGCCGGGCGGGCGCGGTTCGTCCCCGTCGATCTCGCCGCCGACGCGCTCGGCCCGGCCCTGCTCGCCGCCGGGTTCGACCCCGCCGCGCCGGCGGTCGTGGTCTGGGAGGGCGTCACGAACTACCTCACCGCCGAGGCCGTCGACGCGACCCTGCGCGCGCTCGCGGCGCTGCTCGAGGCCGGCGGCCGGATCGTGTTCACCTACGTGGATCGGGCAGCGCTGGACGGCATCGGCGGCTTCGCTGGCGTGGCGGAATGGCACGACGCGGTACGCCGGGGCGGGGAGCCGTGGACGTTCGGCTTCGACCCCGCCGAGCTGCCCGGCTACCTCGCCGAGCGCGGGCTGCGGCTCGCCGAGGACGTCACCACCCGCGACGCCGCGGCGCGATACCTGGCGCCGCTGGGCCGCGACGAGCCGACCGCCGCCTTCTACCGGGTCGCGGTCGCCGATGCCTAAGGTCGCCGAGGAGCACTTCGCGGCGCGGCGGCGGCAGATCCTCGACGCCGCCGCGGCCTGCTTCGCCCGCGAGGGGTTCCACCGTACGTCGATGCAGGACATCGTGCGCGAGTCGGGGATCAGCGCCGGCCTGATCTACCGGTACTTCACCGGCAAGGACGACATGATCGCCGCGATCGTCGCCGAGTGGCACGAGCGGCGCACCTCCCTGCTCGACAACGACCCCGCCGACGGCTTCCTGCAGGTGCTTCGGGCCGTCGGCGACCCGGCCAACCGGGCCGATCTGAGCCTGGCCGTGCAGGTGTGGGCGGAGACGGTCCGCTCGCCGCACATCCGGGACGTGGCCCGCGACAACGTCGACCGCCCGCGCCGCCTCGCCGCCGCGGCGCTTGCGGGCGCCGTGCCCGAGCCGGACGCGCTGGCCCGCGTGCTGATCGCGATCTACCAAGGGCTGGTGCTACAGACCCTCTGGGACGACGGCGTCGACCATGCCGCCTACGCCCGGGCCGTCGCCGCCCTCCTCGCCCCGCTCGGCCCGCTGCCCGCCGATGCGGCCGCGGAGCCCACGGCGGCGCCGCAGGACCTGCAGCGCCCGGGGTAGCCAGGGCGCGATGGCCAGCAGGACCAGGGCCAGGGTCAGCGGCGCCTTCCACAGCGGGCCGACGGCCGCCGGCGGACGGTCCGGCGCCGCGGCCACCCACGGCTCGGCGGTGCGCGCCCAGACCAGGAACGCGTCGCCGATCGGCAGCAGCCCGAGCGCGTAACGCTTGGTGTGCGGGGTGTCCAGCGGCACGCCGGCCAGCTCGCCGTAGCTCGACAGCGCGCCGGCCAGTGCGTCGTCGCCCTCGACCCGCGCCGCGCCGATCGTCACCACCGTCGCCGACAGCGAGACGCCGAGCGGCAGCGGCCCGCTGTCGACGTCGCCGGGCCCGTCGGTGCCCCGCGGGTATTCGCGCACCGCCGGCCCGATCCCCAGCGGCCGCACCACGAACAGCTCCCGGAAGCGCAGGTACTGCTGCCGGGCGAACACCGGGTCGACATCGGCGAGGAAGCGCTGGATGACGCTCTGCGAGGTGGCCCGGGCACCCGCAGCGGCGTCCCGGTGCGCGGGTCGGTCACGTGCGGCAGCAGCCCGGTGGCCGGGTCGAGCCGCTCCCGGGCGCCGTCGAGCCAGCGCCGCACGGTGTCGCCGTACCGCGCCGGCAGCAGCGCGTCGTGCAGCCGCAGCGAGGCGATCGCGACCGTCGAGTCGACCGGCCACGACTGATCCGGGTACGCCTGCAAGAATGGCGTCGCCGACGCGTCGAACGCCGCCGCGAGGTCCCGCGAGTCTCGCTCGAACCGCTCGACCTCCGCCGGGTCGCGCGCGGCGGTATCCTGCAGGCTCAGCATCCCGCCGCGCAGCCAGTTGGTCCACCCGGCGTAGAAGACGCCGTGCCGCGGCGCGAGCCCGGCGCTGAACGGCGCCGTCCCCTGTGGACCGTCCAGCCTGGACAGTGCCCACCGCACCTCGCGCAGCGCCTCGGCGCGATCCGCGCGGTGCCGCCCGACGTCGACCCAGGCGAGCCCGTAGAGGGCGTGCGGGAAGAAGTACCCTTCGGGGAACATCGCCTGCGCCGCGTCGCCGGCCCCGTCGTCGAGCTCGGCGCGCAGGAACCCCAGCTGCCGCACCGCCGCGCCGCCGGGGCCGAGGGTGGGGGAGTGCAGCCGGGCCAGCCCACCCAGCGCGCACACGGTGACGAGCGCGGCGAGGACGAGCCGCAGCACCCGCATGACCCGCCGCACGGCGGCGAGCCTATCCCACCGCGGCTACTTCAGCCGCCCGGCGCTGGGAATTTGGGGGGCGCCCGCAGCCCGCCCGGGTCAGCCGCGCCGCGCCCCCGCCGCGCCCCCGCGGGCCTCGATCGGCTCCGTGTCGAACCGCTCCCGCGCCCGGCCCGGATGCGTTCAGTGACCGGCCCGGGCGACAGCAGGACCGAGCCGACGAGCACGACGGCCGGCTCGGCCTGAACTCGCCCGGGCCGCCACACCGGCCGACGGTCGCCAGCGCGTGCGGGAGGTGCCCGGCGGCCTCCGCCGCGAGCCTGCGGGCGACCGAGGCGCCCTCGTCTACCCCGCGTCTGCCCGCGTTGCCCGTGCCGTCCGCGTCTGCCCGTGTTGCTCGTGCCGGCCAGCGCCGTCCCCACCTGCCCGCGTCTGCCAGCGTCGTCCCCTCCGGCGTCGGCGGCACCGATGACGCCCAGCGCCACCCAGGCCGGTCGGTCGCGGCGACGGCCTCGCGCAGTGCCGAGGTCAGGGCCGCGCCGGGGGCGCTCCGCTGGAGTTCTGGTTCGTGGCGCCCCGCGGAACCGCGCGCGAGGCTGTTGTTACACCCTGCGAGGCATTCCGGCTCGCGGCGAAGCCGGAGCGCATCGTCGAAACAGTGTGACCCGCCGCCAATCATGGGCCCCGGGGTGGCCCTTTGCCGATGACACTCCGTGTGCGGCCTCGATAGCGTCCGGGCAGATCCTGTCGATTGTCGATGTGTGCCGCGCCGGGGCGTTCGCTCGCGCGGCCGCGTGTTTGGAGGCGACTGTGGCGCCGCAGCCACGACACAGTTCACTGCTCGCGGTCGATGTAGAAGCCTACGCGAGCCGCACCGAACCGGGCCAGGAGGCGGTACGGCGGGCCATGTACGCCACCGTGCGGGGCGCCGCGGGCGAGGCCGAGATCCCGTGGGACGAGTGCGTCGTCCAGGACCAAGGCGACTGTATCCTGCTGCTGGTTCCGGCGCACGTGCCGGTGCCCAGCCTCATCGACCCGTTCGTCGCGCGCCTCGACGGACTGCTGCGCCGGCACAACGCGCTCGCCAGCGCCGAGGCGGCCGTGCGGATGCGGGTCGCGGTTCACGCCGGCTACGTCTCGCTCGACGGCGCCGGGTGGGTCGGCACCGCGGTCAACTCGACGGCCCGGCTGCTCGCCGCGCCGGAGTTCAAGGCGGTGCTGGCGGCCAGCCGGCGCGCGCAGACGGCGCTGATCGTCTCGGACGAGGTGTACCGCTCGATCGTCCGCCAGGGCCACGTCGGGCTCGACCCGCAATCCTTCCACCAGGTGCGGGTCCGGCTCAAGGAGCTCGACACGCCGGCCTGGATCCACGTGCCCGGCTACCCGGTGCCGGACGGGCTCGGCGGCGCCGGGCCGGACCGCCCGGCCCCAGCACCGCACCAGCCCGCCGCCGCGCCGGGGCAGCAGTTCGGCGATTACGCGTACAACAAGGGTGTCATCGCCGGCGGGGACATCTCCGTCGGCAACGACCTCGTCATCGGGAGGGACTGATGGCCGACGCCGCGCCGCCGGCCACCGCCGGAGGCGGGGACGCGGAGGCGGGTGCCGGACCCGGCGGCGACCCGGCCCAGGCGGGTGGGGCGGCGCGTGGCGTCGGCGGCGGCGTGCCCGGCAACGTCAGCGCCACCAACGAGCTGCTGCGGACGGCGCAGGCGAGCATGGGCGCCTACGCGTTCAACCGCGGCACCGTCGCCGGGCGCGACATCACCGTCCACTACCACGGCGCCGACAGGCCGGCCCCGGAGCTGTTGCGCCCGCTCGGGGTCGACAGCGCGGACGCGGTGCGCTCCGCGTTCGTGCCGCCGAGCGACTTCGACGGGCTCGTCGCCTCCGTGACCGGCCACCACGTCGTGCTGCTGCGGGCGACGCCGCGCGAGGGCGCGGACACCGCGGGGCTGCGGCTGCTGCTGGAGCTCGGGGCCGGCCCGATGTACCGCCTCGACCCGCACCGGCCCGTCGGCGACCTCGTCGGGGAGCAGCTGGAGCAGGCCGGCGGCTACCTGCTCTCAGCGCTGTCCGACGCCGCGGTACGGTCGCTGAACTGCCTCGACCTGGACGGGCTCGAGGCGCGGCTGCGCCCGCTGGGCGCCCGGCTCGTCGTCATCGTGCCGACCGGCGCCACCCTCACCGACCAGGGCCTGCGCGGCTACGTGCGCACCCTCGGCGCGCCCCCGGCCGCCGCCGACCTGCTCACCGCCCACCTGCGCTGGCGGCTGCGCGCCGTGGCCGCCGCCGACGAGCTGCTGGGGCGGGCCGAGGTCGCCGCGGCGGTGCGCGACTTCCTCGAGGGCGAGCCGAGCTGCCGCGACGTGGCCGACCTCGCCCGGCTGCTGTCGGAATCGCAGCGGTCCGCGGCGGGACTCGACGTCGCGCGGGTGCTGGAGGCGATGCGCCTGCGCGCCGCCGAGAACTTCGACGCCTGGTTCGACCGCCTCGACGACCTTCCGCTGCGCTGCACGGCGATCGCGCTCGCGCTCTTCAACGGGCTGCCGTTCGAGATCGTCACCGCCGCGGCGGCGCGGCTGCGGGTGCGGCTCGAGGAGCCGATGTTCGGGCGGACCACCGATCCCGGCATCCGGCTGGTCAGCCCGCTCGCGCAGCGCCCCGATCCGTTCCGGGAGACCCGTGCGGTGCGGCTGCGGCGGCTGCGTGCCCGGATCACCCACACCACGCTGCCCGCGTGGTTCGGCGACACGCCGGCGCAGGTGATGTCGTACGACGACGCCGACTATGCCCCGGCGGTGATCAACCGGGTCTGGGACGAGTACGACGACGTGCGCCCGGCGCTCGTCGCCTGGTTCGGTGAGCTGGGCGCCGAGCCCTCGGAGCAGGTCCGGGTCTGGGTGGCCACCGCCGTGGGGCTGCTGGCCACCCGCGCGTTCGAGTACATCCTGCACGCCGTCATCCGTCCGTGGGCGGCGAGCGGATCCAAGTTGCAGCGCGAGACCGCGGCCATCGCCCTCGGCGTGCCCGCCACCGTCGGCGGCCTGACCGAGCAGGTCCGGCGGGTGGTCCGGGAGTGGAGCGCGCCCGAGGACGGGAACGAGGCGTCCGCCCTGCGCGCCGCCGCGGCCCGCGTCTACGGCGCGGGGCTCGGCCCGTCGCAGCCGCGGCAGGCGCTGGCCGGGCTGGAGTACCTCGCGGACTCGCCGGACAACGACGTCGCCAACGCCGTCGGACAGAGCCTCGCCGAGCTCATCGACCGCAATGACGAGCTGGTGACGCCGGTGCTGACCGCGATCGTGCGGTGGCTCGGCGACCGGCGGCACCCGGAGCGCATCACCAACGGTCACATCGCCTTCCTGCGAGCGGCGATCGACGTCACGCACAGGGCGGAGCCGATCGGCGAGGACGACGACACGCTTCGCTGGCCGTTGCTGCTGTACCTCGCCGAGACACGACCCCGGCTGGGCCCGACCATCGCCGGGTTGTGGCACGCGACCCTCAACGGGCCGATCCACGAGGACGCGCAGGAGGCGTTGAGCGGCTGGGCGGCGATCGTCGAGCCGGACCGCCGCTCGTGCGAGGCGTTCGGCCGGCTCGCCGGCGAGATCGCGGCGGACGCCCGGACCCAGAAGATCCTGCTCCGGCTGGCGCAGGACTGGACCACCGGCAGGAACCCCGAACCGACGCCGCGCGCGGCGGCGAGTGTCATCACGGCGTTGTCCGAACGGAGTGGAGAGTCATGACGCCCAAGCACCCTCAGGCCCGGCCGGCGCCTTTCGCGCCGCCACCGCAGCACGTGCCGATGTCGCCGGCGCCGAGGTTCGCGATGGCGTCGCCGTTCGCGGGACGTAGCGGCCGGGTCATCCTGCACGAGGAGCGGCTCAACCGGTTCGGCGCGGCGCAGGGAGCCAAGCCGCTGCGCGCGGCCGTGACCGCGGTCTACGCGCGCCCGAACGGCGACCTGGTGGCCCTGGGACGGCCGCTGTACCTGTTCGAGAACCTCGCCCGCGGCTTCCGGTACCGCTACGACGTCGGCACCGCCGACCGCGAGGACGAGTTCCACATCAGCGACGAGCTGCCGAGCAGGGAGGACATCTTCCGCTTCTACGCGCGGCTGCAATTCGGCTTCCGCGTGCACGACCCCGTCGAGGTGGTCCGGCGGCGCGTCCAGGACGGCTTCATGGTCGCCGGCTGGCGGCTCATGGAGCGCATGCGGCGCATCAGCCGGCGCTACACCCCGGAGGAGTGCGCGAACGCCAACGACGAGATCAACGACACGCTCGGTCAGGAACCGATCGAGCTCAGCGAGGGCATCACCGTCTACCGCTTCGCCGCGTTCCTGTCGCTGGACCAGCAGACGCAGGAGGCGATGCGCCGCCGCCGGGCCGTCGAGCAGGCCTATGCGTTCGAGCAGACCTCGCACCGGCTCGACCGGCTGCGCCAGACCAACCAGCAGGAGCTGGAGACCGCGCGGCTGGAGGCCGTGCGCGATGCCATCCACGGCGACCACGGCCTGCTCATGCTGCACATGGCCAAGCACCCCGACGACACCAGGACCGCGCTGGAGATGGTCGCCAAGAGCAACGAGAGCGACCGGCAGGGCCTGTTCAAGCTCCTGGAGAACATGATGGAGAAGAACCTGATCCAGAACATCGACCTGCAGGAGATCCGCGACGAGAACCTCCGGCGCATCCTGCAGACGGTGAAAGAGGATCCGCTCAAGGTGCTGCAGGTGCGTGCCGAGGCCGGCCCGCCGCTGCCCGCGCCGCGACCCGGCCTGACCGAGGGCGTCGAGCCGGTGACCGGCATCCCGATCCCGCCGCCGGCCGATGCCTGAGGCCTCCGTGGCGCCGCCCGTGCCGGTCGGGGCTCCGCGCGAGGAGGCGGATCCGGACCAGGCGTGGCGGACGCTGGGCCTCGTCACCGACTGGATCAGGCACGCCGAGACCAAGATCGAGGCGGTGGTCGCCGGCCGCACCGCGCTGGTCCGGCACCTGGCCCGGCAGGTCCACGCCGACGCGACGATCGCCTGGCGCAGGTACTGCTGGGCCGACCGCGCCGTCCTCGCCGCCATCCGGGCGGCCTGAACCCGGCACGGCTGGTCGGCGCCATGCGGACCAGGGCTACGGCGCGGTCGCGGCCTTCAGCGGCGTCGGCTTGCCGACCTTGGCGCCGGCCACGCCCCAGACCACGGCGGCGAGGACGAGGGCGGCCCCGGCGAGCTGGCCCGCCGACAGCGCCTGGCCCAGCACCAGCCAGCCCAGGGCCGCGGCCACGACCACGCTGAGCAGCCCGAGCAGCGTCACCTGGGCCGGCGGCAGCGTGGTGACGCCGCGGAACCACAGGAAGTACGCCCCGGCGGTGCCGAAGAGCGAAAGGTAGGCGAACCCGGCCGCGTTGGCCCAGTCCAGGGCCGGCGGCGGCCCCTCGGCGAGCAGCGCGGCCGGGGCGAGCAGCAGCCCGCCGGCGGTGAGCTGCCAGCCGGTCAGGGCGAGCAGGGCGGTGCGCCGCTCGGTGAAGCCCTCGGGCACGCCCCAGCGCGACCCGAGCACGGTGGCCAGCGACACCGACAGCATGCCGCCGGCCGCGGCGGCGAGCCCGATCGGGTCCAGGGCGGCGGTCGAGCGCAGCACGACCAGGGCGACCCCGGCCAGCCCGGCGACCCCGGCCCCGAGCACGCGCGCCGCGGGCCGCTGCTTGAACAGGCCGAACGCGAGCCCGGCGACGACGAACGGCCCAAGCGCCCCGAGCACGGCGGCCAGCCCGCCGGGCAGCCGGTATGCCGCCACGAACAGCAGGGCGAAGAACAGCCCGATGTTGAGCGTGCCGAGGACCGCGACGCGCCACCACCAGGCGCCGCGGGGCAGCGCCCGGGCGGCGGCGACGAGCAGGAGCCCGGCGGGCAGCGCGCGCAGGGTCCCGGCCAGCAGCGGGCGGTCGGGCGGCAGCAGCTCGCTGGTCACCAGGTACGTGGTTCCCCACAGCACAGGGGCGATCGCCGTAAGGTTCCTCATGGCTAAGTAGCTTACCACTAAGCTACTTGATAATAAGCGAGTGTTAGGATGTGGCGTGGATGACGTCGACCGGATCGTGGCGCAGTGGGCGCGGGAGCGTCCGGAGCTGCGGACCGAGGCGATGGCCGTGTTCGGCCGGATCTACCGCCTGGCCCGGGCGGTCGGGGACCGCCAGGAGAAGGTGTGCTCTGAGCTGGGCATCAACCGCGGCGAGTTCGACGTGCTGGCGGCCCTGCGCCGCGCGGGCGAGCCGTTCCAGCTCTCCCCGAAGTCGCTCAGCGCGTCGCTGATGCTCACCACCGGCGGGATGACGGGCCGGCTCGACCGCCTGGAGCGCGCCGGCCTGGTGACCCGCTCCCCGGACCCCGGCGACCGCCGTGGCCTGGTCATCACCCTGACCGCGCGCGGCCTCGAGCTCATCGACGAGGCGGTGGTGGCCGGGCTCGACGTCCAGCGCGAGGTTTTCGAGCGTCTCCCGGAGGCCGCCCGCCACCGCCTGTCGGACCTGCTGCGCGACCTCCTGGCCGCGACCGAGCCCCAGTGAGCGTGACGGAGACGCAGTGGCTGCGGACGCGCCGGTTCCTGGAGCGCAACCGGTTCGAGCTCGGCGTGGCGGCGGCCGGCGACTACGGCGATGACGGGCGGTTCTTCGGCACGCCGCTGCTGACGCGGCCGTCGTTCGTGCCGCCGGGCCCGATACCGCTCGACGCGATCGAGCTGACCCTCGACGCGCGTCCGGCCGCGCGGCCCACCAGCCGGGAGTACGGGGCGGTGCTGCCGGCCGGCGAGCGGTACCGCGACTACTCGGACGCCTACCGGGAGCTGGCCGCCCCGCGGGTGTTCGACAACCGCGAGACCTACCGGCTGACGAGCGCGGACCTGGCCACCGCGCCGGGCCGGCTCGGCTTCGGCCTCGGCCGCTACTTCGACGGCATCGACACTGGCGAGGCCGCCGCGCACGCGTTCGCGGCCCGCCGCCGCGGCGAGGATCCGGGCCGGATCCGCGACCGCTTCGCCGATCCCCGCGACCTGTCCGCCCGGCCGGTCAACGTGGCGGTGAGCGCCCTGACGCTGCGGCGCGACGCCTCGACCGGGGACGCCGAGTTCTTCCTGCACTGGCGCGATCCTGAGAAGGTCGGGCACGCGGGCGGGCTGTTCCAGGTCGTGCCCTCCGGCGTGTTCCAGGCCTCCGGGGAGGGCGCGTGGAACCGCGACAACGACTTCTCGCTCGTGCGCTTCCTCGCCCGCGAGTACGCCGAGGAGCTGGGCGGCCGGGCGGAGGAGTACGACAACGGCGACCGCGGGATCGACTACGCCGCGTGGCCGTTCGCCCGGGACTTCCTCGCCCACCTGTCCGGCGGCGGGATCCGCGCCTGGTGCGTCGGGCTCGGGGTGGACCCGCTCACGTACGCCACCGACCTGCTCGCGGTGCTGGTCTTCGACGCCGCCGTGTTCGATTCGCTCTTCGGCGGGGTCGTGAGCGAGAACGACGAGGGCCGGGTGCTGGCCGGCCTGCCGTTCACCGCGGCCGAGGTCACCCGGCTGGTGGCGCGGGAGCGGATGCAGGCCGCCGGCGCGGGCCTGCTGGCCGCGGCGTGGCACCACCGTTCGATCATCCTGGCGTGAGCGCGGCCCGCATCGGGGCGGTCGCCGTCGCGACCCACGTCGTCAGCGCGCCGGCCCGCGGCTGCCGCGAGGTTCGTGGTCGGCGATCGGGCCATCGTGGCTCGCCGATCCATGCTCGCCCGCCCAGCCGGTAACAGCGGTCCTGGGTGATTCCGGGCTGGACGCGCAGCTCGAGCTGACGTAGGCCGAGGCGGTCCAGCATCGGCCGGATGTCCTCGGGCACGAGGAGGGCCGTCGGCGCCGGCGCGGTGAGTTGCCGGATCTGCCGCCGAATTCGAGCGGGCTGAGCGTCAAAGGAACGAGGGTCGTCACGGCGCCCACGGTCAGGACGAGCTCGGGACCGGATGTGTCCCAGGTGACGGCCAGCACCGCGGCGTACAGCAGGGCGTAGGGGATCAGCGTGCCCACCACGCCGGCGATGCTCCGCAGGCGACCGGGCATGAGGGCCGCGCGGGAGCCCATCTCCGCCAGGATCGGCCGGGCGGCGCTGACGCCCGCCTCCTGACAGCAGCCGTCATGGTCCCGCTCGGCCAGGGCCGCACGCATCGCCGCCGGGTCGCTCTCCGCAGCGCGCAGCAGTTCCGCCGCCGGGACTGCTTCTGGGCCCGCTTCGGGGCCGAGGAGCGCGACGAGGAGGTCGACGGTCGTCACCTGGTCGTGGCCGGACGCGCGCGCTTTCCGGATGCCGCGCTCGAGGGCTTCCCTGAGCTCCGCCGCGAAGGGGATCCGCGTGTCATCCTGGTGGTCCGGCCCCGGCGGGAAGAGCGCCGCGCCGGCCTCGCGAAGCCGTTCGGAGCTCAGGCCCCAGCGCGTGCCGTGCACCGCCCTCGGCCTCGGCCAGGCCGAGCAGCAGGTGATGGCTGCCGACCTGCTCGGCGCCGAGGGTGTGGGCCGCTTCGGAAGCCAGCATGACTGCCTGAAGCGCCTGGTCCGTCATCCGCATGATCCGCACCACCTCGGTGCCGGATCGTGCCATACCCGACCGTACCGCGACACCCCGCGCGAAGACCGGGCTTGATTTCCAGGGAGTTACACGAATGTATCTTGACAACGTTGTCAGCCGACGAAACGCTAACGATCTCCATTGGGCGTGCGCACTGGGGCGTGCGTCCATCACCCCCTGGAGTTTCGCATGAAGGTGCCTGGCGGCGATCCCGTCGCTCCCTCTCCGTCACGCCGCCGGTTCGCCGCGGCCGCTGCACTGCTACTGCCGCTCGGCCTGCTCGTCGCCGCGACCACCGCGAGCGCCGCGCCGCCGTCCGGCGATTTCAGCTCCTCATTCGAGTCGAACGACCCACGACCCGCGACGAGTGCCGTCGAAGTCGACACGGCAGGCAGGCCGGTCCAGGCGAATGTGAGCGGATCGAGCCCCAGCGGACTACCCGGCAGCCTGCTCGGCAAGGTCAGCGCGGTGGCCGCGAGCGCTGAGAACCCGCCGAACGAGACCGCGGTGAAGCTCACGGATGGCAATCCGTCGACCAAGTGGCTGGCGTTCAACCCGACCGGCTGGGTCTCCTACCGGCTGACCGAGCCCGCGGTGGTCGTGCGGTACTCGCTGACGTCCGCGGACGACGCGAAGAACCGCGACCCCAAGGACTTCACGGTGCAGGGGTCCAACGACGGCACCACGTGGACCGACCTGGACCGGCAGACGGGACAGAGCTTCAGCGGGCGGTTCGCCACCAACACCTACAGCTTCACCAACACGACCCCCTACGGCTACTACCGGCTGAACATCACCGCCAACTCCGGTGACTCGCTCGTCCAGCTCGCCGACTGGGACATCAGCGACGGCTCGAACGTCCGGCCGCCGGCCACCCCGATGGTCAGCGTCGTGGGGACCGGGCCGGCCAGCGGCTACAACATGAAGCCGGGCGCCGGATTCACCGGGCTGGCCTCGCTGCGGTACGCGGGCGGCGCGGAGGCCGACGGCCGCTCGTACGCGACCAACAAGCTGTTCGACGTGAACATCCCGGTCGGACCGGCGACCCGGCTGTCCTACAAGGTCTTCCCCGAGTTCACCCGGCAGGACGCCCAGTACCCGTCCACCTACGTAGCCGTCGACCTGCACTTCACCGACGGCAGCTACCTCAGCGGGCTTTCGCCGATCGACCAGCACGGGTACCCGCTCACCGCCGCCGGGCAGGGCGCCTCCAAGGTGCTCTACGCCGACCAGTGGAACGCGGTGCAGTCCGACATCGGGGCGGTCGCGAAGGGCAAGACGATCGACCGCGTGCTGCTCGCCTACGACGATCCCCAGGCCACCGCCGCGACCCGTTTCCAGGGCTGGATCGACGACATCACGGTGGCGGCCGCGCCGACGCCGATCGACGGCTCCAGCCTGACCAACTACGTGGACACCCGGCGCGGGACCAACGCGTCCGGATCGTTCTCGCGCGGCAACAACCTGCCGATCTCGGCGGTACCGAACGGCTTCAACTTCTTCACGCCGGTGACCAACGCCACCTCTAACTCGTGGGAGTACGAGTACCAGCGGGCCAACAACGCGGCCAACCTGCCCACGCTGCAGGGACTCGCGATCTCGCACCAGCCGAGCCCGTGGATGGGCGACCGCAACCAGATGTCGGTCATGCCCGTGCCGGCCGGCGGATCCCTCACCGGGACGCCCAGCAGCCGGGCCCTCGCCTTCAGCCACAACGACGAGATCGCGCGGCCGGACCTCTACCGGGTCAGGCTGCAGAACGGCCTGATCGCGCAGATGTCGCCGACCGACCACGGCGGGATCATGCAGTTCACCTTCCCGTCCGGGCCGGCCACCGGAAGCCTCGTCTTCTACAACGGCACGTTCACCATCGGCCGGGACGGCACGTTCACCGGCTGGGTCGACAACGGAAGCGGCCTGTCGGTCGGTCGCAGCCGGATGTTCGTGTCCGGCACCTTCGACCGGGCGCCGACGGCGTCCTCCGCCACGGCCGCCACCTTCGACATCTCGGCGGATCAGCAGGTGACGCTGCGCCTCGCGACGTCGTTCATCTCCGTCGAACAGGCCCGCCGGAACCTCGACCTGGAGGTCACCGGCCGTAGCTTCGAGCAGATCCGCGCCGCCGCGACCGCGGCCTGGAAGGATCGGCTCGGCCGGGTCGAGGTCCGCGGCGCGACCGAGACGCAGCTGGTGACGCTCTACTCGAACCTGTACCGCCTGAACCTGTACCCGAACTCGCAGTCGGAGAACACCGGCACCGCCGCCGCACCGCGCTGGCAGTACGCGAGCCCGGTCTCGCCGCCGACCGGCACCTCGACCGCCACCACGACCGGCGCGAAGATCGTCGACGGGCAGATCTACGTCAACAACGGGTTCTGGGACACCTACCGCACCGTCTGGCCGGCGTACTCGCTGCTGTACCCGGACGTCGCGGCCCGGATCGCCGACGGGTTCGTCCAGCAGTACCGCGACGGCGGGTGGATCGCCCGCTGGTCCTCGCCCGGTTACGCCGATCTGATGACCGGTACCAGCGCGGACGTCGCGCTCGCCGCCGCGTACCTCAACGGCGTCACGCTGCCCGACGCGCTCGGCGCGTACAACGCGGCGGTCAAGGACGCGACGGTCGCGTCCGGGCGCAGCGGTGTCGGCCGCAAGGGCATCGAAACCTCGCTGTTCCTCGGCTACACGCCGACCTCCACGGGCGAGTCGGTGTCGTGGGCGCTGGAAGGCTTCATCAACGACTACGGCATCGGCAACATGGCCGCCGCCCTGGCCAAGGACCCGGCCACGCCGAAGCCGGAGCGGGACCGGCTCAAGGAGGAGTCGCAGTACTTCCTGCAGCGTGCCCGCAACTACGTCAACCTCTTCGACGCGAAGACGAAGTTCTTCCAGGGACGCGACGCCGCCGGCAACTTCCTCGCCGGCAACCCGCTGGACTGGGGCGGCGTCTACACCGAGACCAACGGCTGGAACTTCGCGTTCACCGCGCAGCAGGACGGCCAGGGACTGGCCAACCTGTACGGCGGGCAGCAGGCGCTGAAGCGGAAGCTGGACGAGTTCTTCGCCACGCCGGAGAACGCCGACCGTCCCGGCGGGTACGGCGGCACGATCCACGAGATGCTGGAGGCGCGCGCGGTGCGCATGGGCCAGCTCGGCATGAGCAACCAGCCGTCGCACCACATTCCGTACATGTACAACTTCGTCGGCGCGCCGGCCAAGACGCAGGCGATCGTGCGGGAGATCCTGCAGCGCCTCTACGTCGGCAGCGAGATCGGCCAGGGCTACCTGGGTGACGAGGACAACGGCGAGCTTTCGGCGTGGCACATCCTCAGCTCGCTCGGCATCTACCCGCTGCAGGTCGGCTCGTCCAACTGGGCCATCGGTTCGCCGCAGTTCAGCCAGATGACCGTCCGCCGGCAGAGCGGCGACATCGTCGTCAACGCGGCCGGCAACAGCACGAAGAACGTGTACGTGCAGAGCGTGACGGTCAACGGAAAGAAGCAGAAGGTAACGTCCATCGACTCGTCCGCCCTCGTCCGCGGCGGCACCATCGACTTCCAGATGGGGCCGAACCCGTCGTCGTGGGGCACCGGCAACAACGAAGCACCGCCGTCGCTGACCAACGGCAACGCGGTGCCGAAGCCGCTGCAGGACAGCACCGGCCCCGGGCTCGGCACCGCGACCGCGAGCGGCGGGCAGGACGCGTCGAAGCTCTTCGACGACTCGTCGGCCACGCAGATGACGTTCGCCTCCGACACGCCGCAGATCACCTGGGCGTACCGCGGCGGCAAGCAGGCCCCGACGTACTACACCCTTACCTCGGGTGCGAGCGCGGGCGACCCGGCGGACTGGCAGTTGCAGGGCTCCGGCGACGGGATCACCTGGACCACCGTCGACTCCCGCAGCGGCGAGGTGTTCCCGTGGCGCAACCAGACCAGGCCGTTCCGGATGGCCAATCCGGGGCAGTTCGCGCAGTTCCGCCTGGTCGTGACGAAGACCGCCGGCGCCGCGCGGACGAACCTCGCCGAGATCGAGTTGCTCGCCGGCGGCGACGTCCAGCTCGGTGGCGGCGCCGTCGAGGTCACCGCCGCGGGCACCGTGCACGCGATGTCCGACGTCGCGGTGTCGGTGCCGCTGGCCACCGTCACCGGGGGCACCGCGAGCGCCTACCGGGCCACGATCGACTGGGGTGACGGCTCACCGGTCACCACCGGCACGCCGAGCATGAGCTCGCGGGCCGTGTACGGGATCAGCGGCTCGCACACCTACGCCAAGCCGGGCTACTACCAGGCCGCCGTCACGGTGACCGACGGCACCAGCCAGGCCTCGGCGACGGTCGGCGTCGAGGTGGCCTACGTGCCGAAGTCCAGCCTCACCGCCGCCTTCGACACCGTCTGCATCGGCGACGACGGCGTCCTCGCGGCAAACTGCGACGCCAAGTCGTGGGCGTACTCGCGCTCCGCCCTCGCGGCGGCCGGCGTGACCCAGGGCGAGCGGCGCGGGGTGCCCGGAACGGCGCTGCACTTCACGATGCCCGCCACCCCGGCCGGGCAGCCGGACAACGCGACCGGCAACGGCAGGACGATCGCGCTCAACCTGCCGTCCGACGCGACGAGCATCTCGTTCATCGGCGCCGGCACGCAGGGCAACCAGAGCACCACCGGCACGGCGAGGTTCAGCGACGGCAGCACCGCCGCCATCCCGATCCAGATGAGTGACTGGACGCTGGGCGGCAACGCGAACGGCACGCCGTCCTACGGCAACATCGTCGTCGCCAAGGCCGCGTACCGACTGCTCGGCACGAGCCGGGACGGCGCGCAACCGTTCCTGTTCGCCACCGCGCCGTACCGGATCCCGGCGGGCAAGACGCTCGTCTCGGTGACCCTGCCGACGCAGGCCGGCGACCCCGGCTCGGCGGGCAGGATCCACGTGTTCGCCGTCGCCGACGACGGCACGCCCGCCGCGGCGTTGGCGACGACGGCCCCGAAGGACCAGACGGCCGTCGCCGGGCAGCCGCTCTCCGCCGCCCTCGGTTCGGTGACCGGTGGCGTCACCGGCTCGACCGGCTACCAATCCCGTGTCCAGTGGGGTGACGGCACGGTTCCGCAGGACGCTGCGGTCGGCGCGTCCGGTGCGATCAGCGGACAGCACACGTACGCGCGGGTGGGCACGTATACGGTGCACGTCACCACGTGGGACACGTTGTCGAGCCGCACCGAGACGTTCACCGTGACGGTGGCGGGAGCCGGGTCGCAGCCGGCGATCTCGGTGTCGGAATCCGTCGGTGCCGGGGACGCGATCACCGTCAGCGGCACCGGATTCGCCGCCGGCGAGCAGGTGAGCGTCACGCTCGGCGACGGCGCGGCGGGCAACGTGACCGTCGCGGCCTCCGCGGCGGGAGCGGTGCGTGCGTCGATCGCGGCGCCCCGTGACGCGGAAGCGGGCCGGTATGCCGTCACCGCCGTGGGCGCGTCCTCGCGGACGCCGGCGACCGCCACCGTCGAGATGACCGAGCGGCCGGCCCGGCCGGCGTACCAACCGCAGGTGACGCTGTCGGCCGCCTCGGGGCCGCGCGGTACGGCGATCACCGTCGACGGATCCGGGTTCGCGCGGAACGAGGCTGTCACGATCAGCTTCGGTGACGGCCTCGCCGCCATGACCGTCCACGCGAACGGCGACGGCGTCGTCTCGGGCGTGACCATCAGTGTTCCGGGTGCGGCGGTGCCGGGTCCGACCGGCATCACGCTGGCCGGCGCCGAGTCGGCGGCCCGGGTCGCACTGCCCTTCACGGTCACCGGCCCGAACTGAGCCGAGGGGGGCAAGCCGCCGGTGAGCGAGCCCGCTCACCGGCGGCTTTGCCATACGTTTCAGGGTTTTCGTACCGATAGATCCCTATGGTCATTTGGCGCAAGTAGATCTTCCTTTCGGCATCAATAGCTTGATATCAATCTCCGAACACCACCCTCCACAACAGGAGTGCGACGTGCGGAGATCCCGACTCGTTACCCTCACCCTGAGCCTGGCGGCCGCCCTCGGCGCGACGTTCGCGACCGCGGCGCCTGCCAGCGCCGCCGTCACCGATCGCTACGTCGCCCTCGGCGACTCGTATGCCTCCGGTGTCGGCGCCGACAACTACACCGCCGAGAGCGGTTCGTGCCAGCGCAGCACCAACGCCTACTCCGCCCTGTACAACGCCAACGTCAAGCCCGCCTCGTACCGCTCGGTCGCCTGCTCCGGCGCCACGACGGCCGACGTGATCAACACCCAGCTCTCGGCCCTGTCGTCGACCACCACCCTGGTCAGCGTCACCATCGGCGGCAACGACATCGGGTTCACCAGCATCATGAGCACCTGCGTGCTGTCCGGCGAGACCGAGTGCATCGCCGCCGTGCAGGCCGCCGAGAACAAGGTGCGCAGCCAACTGCCCGCGAAGCTCGCCGGCGTCTACAACGGCATCAAGGGCCGGTCGCCTTCGGCCCGCGTCGTGGTCGTCGGCTACCCGGTCTTCTACCAGCTCGGTACCGTCTGCATCGGCCTGAGCGCGAACTCCCGCGCGAAGATCAACGAGGGTATCAACCTGCTCGACGACGTCACCAGGACAGCAGCCACGGCGGCCGGGTTCAAGTTCGCCGACGTGCGGTCGGTCTTCGTCGGCCACCAGCTCTGCAGCTACGGCGAGAAGTGGCTGCACGCGCTCAACTACGCCAGCCTCGGCATCTCCTACCATCCGACCGCGGCCGGCCAGGCCGGCGGCCTCTACCCGGTCTTCCGCTCCGCCGCCGGCTGACCGGCGCCCGCGCCCGGGCGGGTCCACCCCGCCCGGACGCGTGAGCGGTCCGGCCGCGCTACCGACGAGTCAGAGCCGTGCCAACTGCCGGCTTCTGACATGGCTGGCAAGGAACAGTGCGGCGACCATGGCGAGCAGGACGTAAGACGCCGGCATCGGATGAAAGACGAACCGCGTGCCCGAGCCCTGCGTGTCATCGAATGGCCGGAAGCCAACGGTGCTCTGCAACGCGGCGGCCACCAACAGGCAAGCGGCCGCGATCGGTATCCGCGGATCGAGCGCCACCCCGATCAGGCTCGTGAGCACGAAGCCCGCGACGACCGCCACGGCCACCGGCTCCGGCCCGTGCTGCATCGCCACCACTGCCGGCGCCACCAGCAGCCACTCCACCGAGCGCGGCTGCCGCGCCGATCGGAACCGGACGGCCAGAACGGCAAGCGCGACCACGGCCGTGCCCAACGGCCACGACAGCCAATGATCCGGCAGGAGTGCGGTCAGCCAGGCAGTCGTCAGTACCAGCGCGACGATCCACCGGCTCCGTAACGTTGCGACGATTCCGGGCAGCGCGAGGAGCACCGTGATGCCCGCCTGGACCGACCACACCCGATCCCAGATGAACTCGGAGACGAGCCCGGCCAAGGCGTAACCGAGCAGCAGCAGCGCGCCCATCTGCAAGCCCTCCGACCACACCGCGCCGGGCGTTCGGCACCGGGCGGCGTCGAGCCGCGCGAGCACCCCTTGCGCCAGCATGCTCGCCGCTTCGCGCCCGCTCGGCCAGCGTTGCTCCGGCGACGCGTCGTCAAGCACGGTGCCGAGCAGTTCGTCGCCACGCCGTTCGCGGTACTCGGACGGGTAGGCCAGCAGCAGGAGTCGGTAGCGCCGGGTGAGGACCTCGCCCATACGAGGCTCGGGGCCGCTCATGCCGGCCTCGCGACATTCGTGTCGAGCACGCGCCGGCGCAGCGCCTGGTTGGTCACGATTTTCGCGGCGGTCGCGAGTCGGACGGCCTCCGCCTGCACCGTGTCCGTGCCGTTCGGGGTCAGCGCGTAGTAGCGACGCGCCCGGCCGTTGACGATCTCCTCGCTGACCACCTCAACCAGCCCGGCCTCGGTCAGCCGGTCGAGCACCGCGTAGAGCGAGCCGGCCGCGAGTCGCACCGCCTCACCGGAGAGCGTCTCGACCCGCTTGATGATGACGTAGCCGTGTAGTGGACCGTCGAGCAGCGCGGCCAGCACGAAGTAGCTCGGTGCACTGAGCACCGGACCTCGAATAGTCATGTCAGAAGACTATGAAACAACCTGACATATAGCAATGCCGTGCCGCCTACAGTCCTGGCGCATCGATCGTTCGGGGGCAAATGAGGACTGTTCGGTCGGGAATGGGCCGGCCGGTGCGACGGGTACTATCGACGACCGCAGGCCGACCGACCCGCGGACAGGGGAACGGGATGATCGATACGACGCCGCCGGCCAGGTCGGCGGAGGGTGGGACCGTGACCCGGATCTCCGTCGCGTTCGCCGGCGAGGGATCGGGGGAGGACGAGCTGTCCTGGGGCCAGCGTGAGATCTGGGAGGCACTGGTCGCCCAGCGGAGCTGGATGCCGATGGGCGGCACGCTGCCCCTGCCGCCCGGGCACACTGTCGAGGACACCGTCGAGCGGCTGCGCTACCAGATGTCCCGATACCAGTCGATGCGCACCCGGCTGCGGTTCGCGGCGGACGGCACGCCACGGCAGGTGGTGCACGACTCCGGCGAGATCACCCTGGAGGTCGTCGAGGCCGGCCCGGCGGACCCCTACGAGGTCGCCCTGGCCGTACAACGGCGGTACGAGCAGACCGAATTCGACTTCGCCGGCGAGTGGCCGCTGCGGATGGCCGTGGTGCAGCAGGACGGCACGCCGACGCACCTGGTGGCCATCATGACCCACTTCGTCATGGACGGTGGCGGCGCGGCGATCATGCTGGCCGAGGAGGACCGGCACGAGACCGCCCCGGTGCGGGGGATGCAGGCCCTGGAGCAGGTCCAATGGCAGCGCTCGCCGGCCGGGCAGCGGCTGAGCGGCGCGGCGATTCGCTACTGGGAGGCCACGCTGCGGACCATCCCGGCGCGCCGGTTCGCCGGGGCGAGCGACCCGCGGACACCGCGATACTGGCGGGGCGAGTTCAGCTCGGCGGCGCTCCCGCTCGCCGTGCAGTCGATCGCCGCCCGGACGCAGGTGGACGCGACCACGGTCATGCTGACCGCCTGCGCGGTGGCGTCGGTCCGCGTCTGCGGCGTCAACCCGTTAGCGACCCGGCTGGTGTCGAGCAACCGCTTCCGCCCGGGCCTGGCCGAGATCGTGGGACCGGTGTCGCAGAGCGCGCTGTGTGCGATGGATGTGGCCGGGCTGCCGTTCGACGAGGCTTTGGAGCGGGTCCGGCGCGCGTCGGTGCTGGCATACAAGCACGGGTACTACGACCGGGCCCGGCTGGAGGAGATCAGCGCGGCGATCGCGCGTGAGCGGGGCCCGGAGTTCGACCTCGACTGGTTCTACAACAACCGCCGGGGCCCGGTCGACCCGTCGCCGGTCGACCCGTCGCTGGTGCGGGCGGCGCTGCCGCGCTCGGCGTTCCGCTGGACGATCAAACGCGACGAGGTCTACGCGCGGATGTTCCTCAACGTCGACGACGAGTCGGCGGAGACAGTACGACTGCGCATCGAGATAGACACCCACCATCTGCCGCCGACGGCCGCCGAGGCGCTGCTGCGCGGCATGGAAGAGGTGGCGGTCGAGGCCGCGATCGGGCATGCCGGGTGATCAAAACCGGCACACCGCATGGGTGTCGCGCAGTACGATCTGGCGGACCATCACCCAATCAGGAAGAACTCGATGAAGTTTGCATTGGGACGGGCCGCGGCGCTGATCGTCGCGGCCTCCGTCATGTTCGGGGCCGGTGCTTGTGGCAACAGCGGCGATGACAGCGCCACGCCCGGCGCCCCGTCGACCACCTCCTCCAAGGCGCCGGAGTCGAAGGACGTGCTCCTGGGCTCCCTGTCGGAGTACGACAAGGGTGTGTACGCGGTGGAGTTCTCCGGGCTCGACGGCTCCGGACAGGCCACGGTCGACGCGCCCAAGAAGCAGGCGTACGTCAAGACGATCTCCACAGACCCCGACGCGAAGTTCGCGATGGAGCTGCTGGTGATCGAGCCGGACGCCTACGTGAAGATGGACATGGGTGATCTCGCCAAGCTCCCCGGGATGCAGCAGCTGAACGGTAAGACCTGGATGCACGTCGATCGCACAAAGGTCAAGGACGACGGCAGCGTGATCGTCAAGATCGGCGAGGCCGACCTGCTCGACCTCAAATCGCTGCTGCAGAGCGCGCAGTCGGTGCAGCCGGCCGGCGACCACAAGTACAGCGGCACGCTCGACCTCGCCAAGGGCGAGAACTCGCCGATGACCGACGAGGCCGTCGTCAAGGCGCTGGGGGAGAAGGCGGGCAGCGTGCCGTTCACCGCGACCCTCGACGCCGATGGCCACTTCACCGAACTGCTCATCGACGTTCCGGCCGCGGGCGACAAGAAGGCACACCAGCTCAAGCTGACCCTGTCCAAGTACGGGACCGCGACCGTGCCGGCCAAGCCCACCGGTAAGGCAGTGATCGAGGCTCCGGCCAAGGCGTACGACATCCTCAACGGCTGATTCCACCCGGCCCGGCGGCGCCCGTTCCCAAGCGCGGGGGCCCCCCGCCCCGGGGGGGGGGGCGGGCATACGAAGAGCGAGGGGGTCGGCGAGATTGTTTCGCGAAACGGGTTG